>CAYYPN010000333.1:0-3259 GCA_964473545.1 uncultured Planctomycetaceae bacterium | reverse complement strand
GGCGATGGCGGCCGGGTCGCTGGTCATCCAGCCGATCCTGGCGTACGAACAGGCGGCGCTGACCACGCGCTACCTGGCGCTGGGGGTCATCGGGCTGGTGCTGGTGGTCGTGGACATGTCCACCTGGAGCTGCTGCCGCGAGGAGCCCGGACCCGCTCCCGACGGGCGAACCACCTTCCGGGAGGCGATGCGCCGCGGGCTGCGCTGGCTGGCGAAGGACGCCGACTACCGCAAGTACTTCTGGATTCGCGTGGCCTTCCGCCTGCACTACCTGGCGCTGGTGTTCTTCATTCCCTACGGGACCGAGCAACTCAAGCGCGCCGACGGCGCCGGGCTGGCGGTGCTCGGCGGGCTGCTGGTGGCCACCGAGCGCGTCAGCGCCATCCTGGGCAGCGCCCTGTGGGGTAAGCTGGCCGACCGGCGCGGCCCGCGAGCGGTGCTGCTGTGGGCGGGCATCCTCCAGACCGCCGCGCCGATCCTGGCGCTGCTGGCTCCGGTGGCGCCCAAGGGCTTCCACCTGGCGGTTCCCGGCGTGCCCGGGGGCATCGACCTGCCGTTGGTGGTCTACCTGCTCGGATTGGTGACCATCGGCTTCGCGTTGCGCGCGAGCATCCTCGGCGGGCACAGCTTCCTGATTACCAACGCCCCGCCCGATCGGCGGGCGTCCTACGTGGCGTTCCTCAACACGATCACCTGCCCGCTGACGCTCCTGCCGCTCGGCGCCGCCTGGCTGGGCGAGATCGTCGGACTCGGGGTCATCTTCGCCTTCGTGCTGCTCGGCGGGGTGATCGCCCTCGCCGCCGCGCTGAGCATGGGCGACCTCCGCCCCCGGGCCGTAAGGGAATAGCCGAAATCGCTCGCGGGAATGGGGTTCCTCGCTCCGGGGCGCTCGGGGAAGTATCGCAGCGTTCCCCCGAAGAACAGGCCGGTCATCAACTCCACGGCCGAGAGGGCGGAGGTGGGGTGTCCGGACCCCGCCCGGTGGGTGCTGGTGACGATCCAGGTGCGGATCAGTGCGGCGAGCTTCCTGAGCTTCTCGAGTTCGGAGTTCTCCATCGTCCGGCTCCTCTGGATATGGGCGGCAGGCGTTCGAAAGCATCATAGTCATCCCCGCCGGGGGCGAACCAACGGGCGATCGGGGATCGTCCGGGCGGCGCTGTCGCCCCGCCGAGAAGATGTAAAGAAAAGATGAAGATGACGTTAAGACTTCGTTGAGCCCGCGCCCCGGCGTCTCTATACTCCGGCCTCACTTTTGGTGCAGGTCCGACGTGTGGAGACAGTCATGGAGCCGACCCCAGCCCGCGCTGAGGTCACGGGAACTGCGTTGAGTCCGGAACCCCAACCCCCGCGCCGCTTCGGGGGCGACTGGGCGACCGGCGCCGCGGCGTTGATCGCCCTTTACGTGTTCATCGCCGCGGTCAGCATGATCGGCGGGGGGCTCAAGACCGTTGCGGCCGATCCGCAGGGCAAGGCGGCGTTGGACGGGCTGTTCGCCCAGATTTCCGATCCGCTGACCGGGCTGTTCATCGGGCTGCTGGTCACCAGCCTGGTCCAGTCGAGCAGTTTCACGACCTCCATGACCGTCGGGCTGGTCGCCGGGGGCGAGCTGGGCCTGGCCAGCGCGATCCCGATCATCATGGGCGCCAACATCGGCACGTCGGTGACGAATCTGCTGGTGTCCATGGCGAACATCCGCCGGCGTCGCCAGTTCCGACGGTCCCTGGCCGGGGCGATCGTGCACGATTTCTTCAATGTCCTCTCGGTGCTCGTGCTGCTCCCGCTGGAGGTCGGGTTCGGAATCATCTCGCGCGTGACGCTGTGGGTCTCGGACGCCCTGGCCGGAGCGGAGCTGTTCAGCCGGGACCCCGTCGAGGACATGGGCGTGCTCAAGGCGTTCTTCGCGCTGCCGTTCAAGGGCGCCGAAACACTGCTGCTCGACGGGCTGGACGTCGGGAAGATCGTCGGCGGGGCGATCCTCGCGGTGGTGGCGCTGGCGCTGCTGTTCGCCGCCTTGTGGGTGCTCGTCCGCTGTTTCCGCGGGCTCCTCCAGGATCGCCTGAGCGTGCTGTTCAGGAAGACCGTCTTCCGCAACCCGGCGACGGCGTTCGTGGCGGGCATCATCGCCACCGCGGCCGTGCAGAGCTCGTCGGTGACCACGAGCCTGATCGTCCCGCTGGTCGGCGCCGGACTGCTGAAGCTCAAGCAGGTCTACCCCTACACGCTGGGCGCGAACATCGGGACGACGATTACGGCGATGCTGGCGGCGCTGGGCACCGGTTCGGCGCCGGCGATGGCGTGCGCCTTCGGGCACCTGGTATTCAACACCTACGGGACGGTGATCTTCTGGCCGCTGCAGTTCATCCCGATTTCGCTGGCGAAGGGCTTTGCAAAGCTGGCGTCGCGGAGGCGGCACATCGCGCTGCTGTTCTTCGTGGGCGTGTTCTACGGGCTTCCGCTGGCGGTCATCGTCCTGGTGCGGCTTTTGTCGTAGCACGCGGTGGGCCCGCGACGTAGAAGGATTGTGGAGAATCAATCATGTTTCGAGAACTGATGCAGTTGTTCCGCCATCGCGACGTCGTCCTGGAGCTGACCGGGATGGTCGCCCAGATGCTCGACGCCGGGCGGTGGATGTTCACCCGGGCCTACGGCACGATCATGCGCGAGGCGGACTGGCACGAGCTGGCCGATCCGCTGTACGAACGCGACCGGGAGATCAACCGCCTGGAACAGAAAATCCGCGAGCGGATCGTGGCGCACCTCAGCGTGGACGGGGCGGCCGACGCCCCGCCGTGCCTGGCGTTGATGAGCGTGGTCAAGGACGCCGAGCGCATCGGCGACTACTGCAAGAACATCTTTGAGGTCGGGCGCTTCTACACGCGCCCCTTCGAGCACGCCGAGTTCCACAAGCCCCTCACGGAGATCGGCGAGAAAGTCACCGAGCTGTTCGGACCGACCCGGACCGCCCTGGGTGAGAGCAAACGCGGGGCGGCGCGAGAGGTGCTCAGCCAGAGTCGCGAACTCGGGAAGCAGTGCGACATGATCGTCGAGCAACTGCTCCGGATGCAGGGCGATTTCCGCGCCGACGAGGCCGTCGCGTACGTCCTCCTGGCGCGGCACTTCAAGCGCGTCGCCCGGCACCTCGCCAACATCGCCAGCAGCGTCGTCTCCCCCGTCCACAAGTTGGATTTCCAGGACGAGTAATTCCCGCGCGCCCGGCGGGACGTCCCGGAACCGCTCTAGCTGACCCGGCCCGCCGCAG
>CAYYPN010000332.1:0-3260 GCA_964473545.1 uncultured Planctomycetaceae bacterium | reverse complement strand
TGCACGCTGACGATTGTGGCGACCGCCATCGCGGCGAACAGCAGCCACGGCCGCCACAAGCCGATCGACAGCAGCCACATCCCGTCGTACACGATCAACCAACCCAGTCCCCAGCGCATGAGGGTCTGGCCGGCCTGCGGTGTCGGGCCGTGGCGTTGGACGATCAACCACATCAGGCCGAGGAAGACGATGCCCGCGGCGATCGGGCCGATCCACACGCTGGTCGTGCCGGCGCCGTCGGGGGTCAGGCCGCCGCGCTGGCTCATCCAGAACACCATCGCCAGCGTCCAGAACGCCCAGCCCAGCGCAATTGCCCAGACCTCGGCGGCGATGAGGATCGGCCGCTTGCGCTCCAGGCGGTAGGCGATCGCGCTGACGGTGACCACGTGTGTGAACACCAGCCACACCGGCCAGCAGAACTGCAACTGCGGGTCGCCGATGAGCATGTGCGAGGCTCGAATCAATCCCAGCGCGATCAAACCGATCGCCGGCAGGTGCTTGCCCGCGGCGTTGTAGAACACCACCAGCCCCGCGCACAGCAGGCACAGCAACGTGTTCGCCACCCCCAGCGCCACCGCGCACAGCAACGCCAGCAACAATCCCGACAACGCGATCGCCAGGGCGGTGGAAATGCCGACCCTGCGGGAGGGAATGGGTCGATGCGGAGCGAAGATGCGGTCCCGCCGCGCGTCCATCACGTCGTTGAGCACCATGCCGAAAATGTACAGCCCGATCGCCACCCCCGCGGTCAGGCCCAGCGTCTGGGCCAGGTTCCAGTGTTCATCGACTCGGCCTTCGACCAGGCGCGACCACAGCACGACCAGCCAGATGTTGCCGATGACGGTAAACACCATGGCCAGGCGGGTAAGCTGGGTCATTGCGACGATGGTGCGAAGGGCCTGTGGCATCAGCAGGGGCGTTTGCGTGGGATTCAAACGGGCGTACGAGCGGCGCGACGCGGAGCGCGGCGCTTGATTGCTTGCGACTTGGCCTTTAGCATAACAGATTCACCGCCGCTCAAGCCTTTCAAGGATGCTGCCGCATTCACCCGATACAGGCATTCGGCGTTAACCTCACCGCCCACCAGCTTTGCTGCGAGCGCCGCAATGCGTCTGACTGAAATACTCGATCCCGGTTGTATCAAAGTCCCCCTCGACTCGACCGACAAGCAGGCCGCGATCTTTGAAATGGTCGACCTGCTCGCCGCCGCCGACAAGATCGGCGATGCGGATAAGGTCAAGCAGGCCGTCTGGCAACGCGAGTCGACCCGCACCACCGGGATCGGCCACGGCCTGGCCATCCCCCACGGCAAATGCGAGAACGCCACCGGCCTGACCATGGCGATCGGACGACCCGCCCAGCCCATCGACTTCCAGGCCATCGACGGCCAGCCGGTCAGCCTCATCATCCTCCTGGTCAGTCCCGCCGACCAGACCGGCCCGCACATCCAGGCCCTGGCCACGATCAGCCGCATGATGACCAACGCCGACTTCCGCCACGCGGTCCGCGACGCCCAGACCCCGGACCAGGTCTACCAGCTCATCGAAGCCCAGGACCAGGCCCTGGCGCCCAAGTGATACCGATTCCCGCGAAGCTCGTGCGCGCTGGCGTGGCCCGGCGCGTGTTCGAGATGCAATAGCCGGGGCCAGACCTGGCCCCGGATCACGTCCAGGCAAGTCATGGGTCTGCAGGACTCAAACCCACGCGAGCCGGCGGCGGTCCGCGGCGCGCCGATCCCGGGCGACCCAGAACATCAGGACTTTGGAGCGGGCACGAGATTCAGGGAAGAACCGTATGAATCCTCAGTTGGCGGGGCGGGGGATGCGGTTCACGAGGTGTTGCACGAACGCGCCGCTCTGTGCCGCAGCTCGGTTGGTGGAAGGCGGGGCGCAGCGCTGAGGTCGCGGCCGATGCGACACGCCACCGAAACCAAAGCGGCCTGGCTTCAGGCTTCCTGCTGCAGGTAGGCGACCGGGTCCGGCGGGGGAGCATGGCCCAGCAGGTGGGCGAGGATGCGGTCGACGTGGACATGGCAGTTTTCGAGGAAGACTTCGTAGCTCTGCTGCGTGCCCGCGACGGCGGTGCCGGCGACATACACGCCCGGTACGTTCGTCTGCATCGTCATCAGGTCGTATCGCGGGATCGCACGCTCGCCTTCCAGTTCAACCCCGACCTTGTGGAACAGGCTCGAGTCGGCGACGAACCCGGTCGCGGCGATGACGAAGTCCCCCGGAACGGTAATCGCCTCGCCGGTTTGCTGACGTTGCAGTTCCACATGCGTCGGCGTGATCCGTTGCACCTCGACGCCGTGATGACAACCCATCTCCCCGCGCTCGATGCGGCCCATCATTTCCGGCAGCAACCAGTACTTGATGGCACGCCGATCGAAGCTCGGCCCGCGGTGGCAGATGGTGACGTCGGCCCCGGCGTGCCAGCACCGCAGCGCCGCCTCGGCCGCCGAGTTCTTCCCGCCGATGATCACGACCTTGCGCTGCACGTACTTGTGCGGATCCTCCAGCACATGGGTCACATGCGGCAGGTCCTCCCCCGGCACGTCGAGCATGCGCGGCTTGTCGGTGTCGCCCACGGCCAGGATCACCTTGCGGGCCACGTACCGGCGCTCGACGCCCATGCGCCTGGTCACCAGCTCGAACCCTTCGCCGTTGTACGTGACTTCGGCGACGGGCTCATGGGTGTGAATGGTCAGGTCAAGCCCACGCACGACCGTGCGGAGGTAGGCCAGGTATTGCTCGCGGGTGGCCTTGGTCTGTCCGGGCGTCTGGACGGGGAAGCCGGCGATGCTGATCCGCTCGTTGGAGCTGAACCACTGCGTCTCCGGCGGCCACCAGAACATGGTCTGGCCGATCGCGCCCTTTTCCAGGTGCACGTAATCGAACCCGTTGCGCTTCAGCGCAGCAGCCGTTTCGATCCCGATCGGCCCGGCGCCGATCAATGCGATGTCGTGAATGTGATCAGTCATCTCTCGGTTTCACCGGCAACCCGCGTGCCAGGCCGCTTGCGGCTTGGGCCTCACAGCATGCCCGCCTGCTTGGCGTAGTCAAACACGCCACCGGCCTCGATGATCGGCTTGACCTCGCCCAGCGGGTTCAGTTCATACGACTTGCCCGTGGTGTGATCGGTCAGCTTCGACGCTTCCAGGTCGATCTCGACGTCATCGCCGGTGCGGATTTCGTCGACGAGGCGCCGGGTCGCTTCGCAGGGCACGAGGTAGCCGCCGTTGACGCAGTTGCGGAAGAAGA
>CAYYPN010000331.1:0-3295 GCA_964473545.1 uncultured Planctomycetaceae bacterium | reverse complement strand
AACCCGGCGAAGCTGCCGTCGGGCTGTCCCTTCTGGCCGCGCTGCGACGTGACGCGAGAGCAAGGCGTAGGCGAAGAAGAAGTCGCCCCGCGCTGCGTGGAAAGCGACCCGCCTCTGCGCGAGGTCAAGCCGGGGCACTGGTCGGCATGCTGGTTCAACGAAGGCCACGAATCCGCCCCGCCAACCGTGCCCGACGTGACCTACCGACGCGACAGTGGCGCCCGCAGCAACGCGACAAGTCGCGTCGCTTCATAGTCCACTCACGGCCGCTCCGTGCCGAACAGCGTGATCCGCATCAGCGCGGTGATGTCGGTGTTGTCGAACGAGCCCTGGATGCGGTCGCTGTTGAGCCCTTCGCCTTTGACGAGGATGCCGCCGGAGACATCGTCCCGGGCCGCCCAGACGATCGCGAACGGCAGGGCGCGCCCGTGCTTGTCGGAGGACATGAACGGCGCCGTGCCGGTCCCGTTCACCCCGTCCATCGGCGCGCCGTTTTCATCCGTCGCCGGCAACTTCTCGGGAATGTCGTCCTGGCTCCGAATCGGAATGCCCACCACGCGCATCCCCCCGGCGTCGGAATCGGCGGCGGTGACCAGCAGCGTGTCGGGATGCTTATGCACGTAGTCGCGACAGATGCCGATCGCTTCGTCGGCGCGGCGGGCGGCTTCGATCAGACCGCCGGCGTTGTTCTTGTTCCCGAAGTTGTCCGTGCCTTCTTCTTCGACGACGAGCAGGAACCGTTTGCCCCTGGCTTGGAGAATCTCCAGCGCCTTGGCGGTCATCTCGCCGATCGTCGGCGCGTCCGGCCAGTACATCGGCAGGTTGTGCTGGGCCAGGTATTCCTCGGGCTTGTCGTTGAACGTGTGGTACGAGGCGAAC
This sequence comes from uncultured Planctomycetaceae bacterium, assembly GCA_964473545.1. GTDB lineage: Bacteria > Planctomycetota > Phycisphaerae > Phycisphaerales > Zrk34 > CAYWKS01. Next base: position 2,416 of record CAYYPN010000331.1, on the reverse strand, counting down.
AGCCCGATCACCTTGTCGGTGTCCTCGGGCAGGGCGAGCATTTGCTCTCGCGTGCGAACGACGGTGTAGCCGGCCTGCCTGGCTTCTTCGATGAGGTTGCGGCCGTCGGCGCGGTCGCCGGGACCGTGCACACCCTCGACCCCCTTCGGCAGGAAGTGCCGCTCACCGCCGCTGAACATCACGTCCACGCCGCTGGCGATGAGTTGCGCGGCGATCTCATCGTGCATCGCCCGCTTCTCGACCGACGTGACGAAACTCGCCGTGCCCGGCTCGATCGCGCTGCCGCTTTGCACCAGGCCCACCGGCAGGTCGTGCCGCATCGCCTGGCGTGCGACGGACAGCGAGTGGCCGTTGCCATCGGTGATGTGCGAGTTCCGGGGGCCGCCGGTCATGCCGAACGCGTCGGAGTAAACCTTCACCCCATAGGCGTGGGTGGTGGCGCCGCCGTTGCTGGTGGCGGTGAGCGAGTTGAACATGTGGCCGCGGTACAGCGCCATCGCCGGCAGCTTGTCCCAGTTGAGCTCGCCGTCGGCGCCGACGTCGATGTTGCGCAGCGCGACCCAGTTGCTCGCCGACGTACCATCGGGATGGAGGAAGATGACGCTGCCGAGGCGCGACTGGGCGCAGGCCGGCATGCCCCAGGTGAGAATCAGCAACACGACAGTGATGAACGATGGACGAGTGCGCATGATCGTATCCCTTGCTCAAGCGATGAACGGTCCGCCGACGTATCGCCTCATGGTAGCGGCTGAGCAAAGAACTCGCGCTCGTCAGGATTGAACTTAACCGTGTCGTGTGTTAATTCTTCGTGAAGATCGGGCCGCTCGGACCAGGGCTCGAGTCGCAGGGGGTATTCGCGCCCCACCCGTCGCTGGTCCCGGGCCGGCGTGTTCTCGGCTCCCAGGATCGACCACTGGGCCACGCGAATTTCGTCGCCCGCCTCGACCGGCAGACCCGCCGCGTCATCGACCCGCGCCACGCGGTAGCGGTTGAACATGATCGCATTCGTATACGGCTCGATCTCGCGCGGGCCCGGCACGTCGCACGCCTCGATCAGCTCGGCGACCACGTGCGCCTGCGCCGGCTCGGGGCGCGCCGCGGCCATGGTGCGCCACGACTGGTGGTTCGCTTTCACCTGGTCATCGCTGAGGGCGCGACGATGAATCGCCACCCCCTCGATCCGACCGACCCAATGGCGTCGCCGGTCGTCTTCGACCGGGGCCAGGCCGAGCACCGCCTTGCCGCAGGCCGGCAGCGTGCCGTCGATCTCGTCCGATTCGTAGCACCTTTCGCCGTCGATCCACGCCCGCACCCGGTTGCCGTCGAACGTGATCGCCAGGTGATGCGCCTCGAGGTCGGGCAGGTCGCCGAGGCGATGCCACTGGCTGGATCGGTCGGCGTTGTCGAGGTCGATGCCGAAGCTCAGGCCCCGACCGTTCTGCCAGAGTTCGAACTCGCGCTGATGATTGGACTTGAAGCTCAACACCTGCACGCCGCGCCGATAGCTGTCGTCCTCGTACGGTTGCAGGATCAACTCCACGGTGGCCTGGCCCTGCTCGCCGGCGGGGTCGATCGGCTGCAGGTGTGTCCAGACCGAACCGCCGATCAGGTTGAACCGCCCGAACCGGTCGATCGTGGCATTGCCCTGGAAGTTGTGCCGCAGCGGCGCGAAGGGGACCCCCTCGGCCCGCCGGGCGAAGGCGCGCTGGGGCGTGGCGTAAAGCACGACCGCCTCTTCGCTGTGCCGCGGCCAGGCCGGTCGCGGCAATTCATGCCGGTCGCTCGACAGGGCGTTGGGCTGCTGGGCCCGGTCGGTGACGCCGGCGATGCGAATCGCGTCGTCGGCTTCGATGCTTCGGGCCAACGTCAGCTCCAGCCGGCGCGCATGTTCGTCGAGCTTGTGGTCGACGACTTCGATGCCGGACCGCAGTTCGAACGTCGGGTTGTCGACCCGCACCGTCTCGTCGAATTCAAGGAGGACCTTGCGGTCGCCGGCGACAAGCCGGTGGGTGATGCGCGGGGCATGTCGGGGCTGGACGGTGACGTGGCCGTAGCGGGTCTGCCCGTGGTTCGTCGCGCTGACGGTGTAGCGGCCGGGTGTCGTGTACGTGTGGCGCGGCTTGCCGCCGGCGTCGGAACCGTCGCCGAAGTCCCATCGGGTGGTGTCGGGGGCGTTGGCGTCGAGGTTGACGGTGAACGGCGCTTCGCCGGCATGGACGCCCAGGTCCATCGCCGCCGGTTGCCGCGCGTCCCAGTAGGCGCAAGCCACCTCGTACTGGCCGTGCGGGTTGTCGACCACGTGAAGCTGCCAGTCGTCCTTGATGTTGTAGAGCACGGCGTCAGCCGCGACCCAGCCGCGACGACCCTCCCGACGCACGCCTTGCGAGGCGATGAAGTGGTGCGGCGAGCTGGTCGA
>CAYYPN010000330.1:0-3314 GCA_964473545.1 uncultured Planctomycetaceae bacterium | reverse complement strand
TCATAATCACCGTCACCATCAACATCAGCAAAGTCAGGTGATGCAATAACTATCTTAGTAATGCCATCAAGTGGATTATCTGCCCCGGTTTGTTCAACAAATATTGGGACATTGGCATCTCCGTTATTTAAATAAAACTTGACATCTCCGCCTGACTCACCGATAAATGCGTCCATATCCCCATCATCATCAATATCCACAAATGTGGGATTGGAACCATCTCCAACGTCAACACCATCAAACGGAAATTCTGCACCCTCACGCTTCACGAAGTTGGAAGTATTTGCAGTACCGGCATTCTCATAGTAAAAAATTTCTCCATCAGCATTGCCGAAAAACAGATCAAAATCATTGTCACCATCGATGTCTACAAAGGCAGGTTTTGGACTTTCGGTGATTGAATCCTCAAAAAACGGATTGTTGATATCCTCGATCATCACAAAATCCGGTGATTCATTGGTTCCTTCATTTCTAAAATAGGTAATGCTGCCATAATACTGACCACCAACGCATCGTAATCGCCATCGTTGTCAATATCAACAAAATCAACAGAGGCATTGTAACCAATATTTATTGGTTCATTTGGAACGAAATCGGGACTGGATGCTGTTCCTTCGTTATTGTAATAGCGAATTTGCCCAAGGTAATTCCCTACAAACACATCATAATCTCCGTCATTGTCCAAATCAGCCAAATCCGGTGCCAGGCTGTTCCCAAAATTTACTTCACTGAGATATTGAGGATCGGTCACTTCGGTAAATGCCGCTTCGGTTACACTGCCGGTATTTTCATAATACTTAAGGCCATCGTATTTTGTTCCTACAAATAAATCCATGTCACTATCGCCATCCATATCAGCAAAGGCAGGAACAGAATAATTGTGTAAAATTCCATCTGCAGGATTATCTGCATCTTCCATTTCTGAAAATATAGGAACTTCGTTATCCCCGATATTTTCATAATAACGCAGGGTATCATATTTTGAACCTACAAAGGCATCGTAGTCACTGTCATTATCAATGTCAACGAAAGCGGGTGCTGCGTTCATTTCGAAATCCTCACCGTCAAAAGGGTTTTCAGTGCCTGTAATTTCATTGAATTTAGGTACGTTCTGACTTCCAATATTTTCAAAATATTTCACGGTTCCATCATACGCACCAACAAACACATCGAAATCACTGTCACCATCAATATCTACAAATGTAGGTTTGGCCTGTATTCCCGCATCGATTCCGTTGAAAGGATCAGCATCGCCTGTAATTTCCTCAAATACCTGTCCGCCGGTGTTACGGTAATAATGAATATTACCCAGTGTATCTCCAACAAATACATCCAAATCGCCATTATTGTCAATATCAACAAAAGCAGGTTTGATCATTTCACCCATATCGAATTTCGAAAATGGATTGATCTTACCACCTAACGGATTTTGCTCGCCAATTACTTCGGTGTAGGGCCGTTAAACCACCTTCTGAAACCATTTCAATAAGGAGCATCGAACCAAAAATGGTTACAATTCCTCCGCTACCTGCAAATATTCCTCCTACCACTTTGGAAGCAGTTGATTTGGTTCTGATTTTTTCAATCTCCGAAAGACTAACCGTATCGCTTTCAAGAACAATCAATGAATCTGAAATAGCATGAAAACGATCATGATGCACCGAGCCATCGTTTGCATACACTTTTATTTTCCTGCCTTCTTCTACTGTTTTTTCTTTCTGATTCTTCTTTTTTGTTAATAACAGAACCTGGTCCTGGCAATAACTACTAAGGATAAATGTTAAGGAAAATGAAGTAATAAAAAATATTGTTCTCATAGTATGGTAATTTGGTTGTGGTTCTGATGGTACGGAAATGGAATATGCTGTACGCATATAACACCATAGATGTAATAATATGACATAAATAAAGACAAGATGTAAGTGTTTTGATTCCAACATCAAAGGTAATTATCTTAAAAAAATAAGAAATAGCCATGCATGGCTATTTCTTATTACGGTATAATCAAAGATTTAAATAATTATGGTTCTCTAACCCAAATGATCAGGTTACTATTTCTTTATAATTTTTGTTATTAACACTTTTTCTTTCATTTTTAGTTCAACCATGTAAACTCCATTCGCGAGATGGGAAATATTGATGGTTTCCATTGATGAAATAAACGGGATTGTTAACACCGGTCTCCCTGAAATATCATACATAGTTACATTTTCAATAATCGCATTTTTATCGGTAATAAATATTTCATCTTTTGCAGGATTAGGATAAACATCAACACCCAATGTTGTCAACATATTTAAACTTAATGACTGCCGTATTTCAATATTCACCGCACAGGTATTCTGGTTTCCTGAAGCATCGGTAACCGTCCAATTGATGGTATTAACTCCAGGACTTAATTCCTCGCCACTCAAACTTTCTAACCCATTGAAATCATTTATTATACCCGTTACTTCACAATTATCACTGGTCATCAGGGGGTCAAAATCCGATCCGGCAACCATGTAATATTCTTCTGTCACTGAAATATTAATTACAGTATCTCTTGCACATGTAATGGTGGGAGCAATTGTATCTGTAACTGAAATATTAAAAGAAACATCAGATGAATTTCCCGCGTCATCTGTAGCTGTTAACACAACGGTATTTGCAGAACCGCTTATCATGGTTCCTGGCAAAGGGGATTGGACAATTTCCGGGGAATCATCACAATTATCGGTAAAACTCACACTACCCGTGTAATCCAACAGGCCCATGGTGCAGCCATCTTCAAGGTATAACTCCAGGTCATCGGGCAGGGATTCTATTACCGGCGATTCCTCTTCCAAAATTAAGGCAAAAGTGGTAGTGGTATCAGTATATCCATCATTGTAAAGGATACACCGGTACAGGTAATCATTCATCGTACTGTTCACGTGAATGGTAAGTGAATCACCTCGGGTTCCGCTATAAGAATCATTATCTGAAATTGAAGCAAAGCTTGATCCCCCGTCGGTGCTTACCTGCCACTCGTACAATGAGGTGTTTCCTGCCGTCACACTGCACGTGGCGGTGTCAATACCGCACAAAACACCCGGGATCGATGGTTCATTGATAATACATGGACAGGTGGCTCCGAAAACATGAACTGCACCGGAGTAATTCCCGGCATCATCATCCCCGATGGCACTACCAAATACCTGATCGTTTGTTAGTTCTACCGCGGATCCGAAATAATCATGTTCCTCCAGTTCCACGGGAAAAACTTTTCCTTTCAAATCCCAAACCGTATCATTCAGATGATAGATGGATACGCTACCGGCATGTATAAGATG
>CAYYPN010000329.1:0-3329 GCA_964473545.1 uncultured Planctomycetaceae bacterium | reverse complement strand
CAGCGCGCTGCCCGGCCAGAAGATCGTCTGCAACAACTCGGCCGACACCTCGGCATGGACCGCCGTGCCCGCTTCCATGATCCCGCCCAGCGGCACGTCGCGCTCGATCGCCATGATCGCACCGATCTTGTTCTTCGACAGGTACGTCACCGCATTGACGATCTCGCCGATCACCGGGTCGAGTTGCTTGACCGTCGGCCGGAACAACCGCGTCTCACCCAGCCGCACCAGCGCCCGGCGAAGCTCCGGTTGGAACACGACGACCAGGGCGATGGCGGCGAACCCGAGGAACCCGCGATATAGGAACTGGATCCGCTGGAACGCATCCTCCCGCGCCAGCACGAGGATGAGCAGCGAGGTCAGGATCAGCAGCACGCCCAGGCCCTTGAGCATCCGCGCCGCCCGCGTGCCCTGCAGGAACCGGAACACCAGCCAGACCACGATCCAGATCAACGCCAACTCCACGGCGACCTCGAGCGGGTCGTAACCGCGCAATCGGGTCCAGAGTTGGAGCAGGCTCTCGGTCAAGGCTCGTATCCTGTTGCCATGGCTCAACTTGCATCAAACGGCCCGACAAGGCGGCCGTTCAACTTTTGATTATAGAGTATCGACCACCCAAGAGGCGGCGCAATAGCGATTTACCGATCATCTCCCGCTTGCGGCTCAGCGCAAACGACCCCGATGTCATGCCGCAGGCGGCGGCCCGCCGCAATCGGGTCTGACATGGCGCGCCAATACGCCAAACCCACGCAACCGACGATGCAGACACTGGTTACAGCATCATTTCACGTGTTTCAAAATGTCAGCCCTGACATGGCGCCGGTACGGACAGCGCATTTCATATCCCTCGTACGTACGCGGGGATAGGTGGGGCCGCGTCACGCTGGCGCGCGCGACGGGGCCCCACCCTGACAATTCATCGGCGCGCGCCAACCGGTCGCCTGGTCGCCGCCGCGGCCTCTTTCCGACCGGCGGCGTTGGTCGTACACTGACGCCATTCAGGACCCCCCCTTGTGCGCCACGGAAGGTGCTCGCATGGCCAAACGTTCGGCTGCTTCATCCGTTAAGACCAGGTCCAAGGCCCCGCGCCGCGTCGATGCCGTTGCCCTCGCCGGCCAGCAGCGCGAGATCAGCGTCAGCGAGTTCTTCGCCAAGAACCGCCACCTGCTCGGGTTCGACAACCCCCGGAAAGCCGTCCTCACGACCGTGAAGGAGGCGGTGGACAATGCCCTGGACGCCTGCGAGGAAGCGGGGATCCTGCCGAACCTGTTCGTGGGCATCGAGCAACTGGCCGAGACGCGCTTCCGCATCACCGTCCGCGACAACGGGCCGGGCATCGTCCGGGAACAGGTCGAGAACATCTTCGGGAAGCTGCTCTATGGCTCGAAGTTCCATCGCCTGAAGATGAGTCGCGGGCAGCAGGGCATCGGCATCGCCGCCGCGGGGATGTACGGCCTGATGACCACGGGCAAACCCATGGTCATCCACAGCAAGCCGGGCAAGAACAAGAAATGCCATCGCGTCACGCTCGCCATCGACACGCAGAAGAACCGCGCCGAAGTCAGCGACGAAACCGAGTCGCTGGACTTCGAGCATCCAACCGGCACGGAAGTGAACATCGAGCTGGAAGGCCGCTACAACAAGGGCCGCCAGAGCGTTGACGAGTATCTCGAACAGACAGCGATCGCCAACCCGCACGCGAGAATCATCTACCAGCCGCCGACCGCCTGCCGCAGCAACGCCGAGGGCAACGGCAGGGATGACATGCCGTCGCTCATCGACGACTACAAGCACGCGGTGGAGCTGGCCGGCCAGGCCGAGGGCACGGTCACCACGCCGGGCGGGACGGTGGTGTTCCCGCGGGCGGTGAAGGAGTTGCCGGATGAACCCAGGCAGATCAAGCCGCACCCGAAAGGGATCGAGCTTGGCACGCTGATCAAGATGCTCAAGCAGAGCAAGAGCACGCAGTTGGGCGGGTTCCTGCAGAGTGAGTTCTGCCGCGTCTCGCAGAGCAAGGCGAGCGAGTTGTGCGAACTGGCCGAGAAGATCGCGGGGCACGGCTCGACGATCACCAATCGCACGTACGTCAGTCGCATGGGCCACGCCGAAGCCGAGGCGCTGTTCAAGGCGATCCAGGAGGTGAAGCTGATGGCTCCGCCGACCGATTGCCTGTCGCCGATCGGGGTCAAGCAGATCCTTGCGGGGTTGCTGAAGGGGGTGAAGGCCGAGTTCTACACGGCGACGACGCGCCCGCCGGCGGTGTACCGCGGCAACCCGTTCCAGATCGAGGTGGGGCTGGCCTACGGGGGCGACCTGCCCAACGAGGAGCTTGGGCGCGTGATCCGCTTCGCCAACCGCGTGCCGCTGCTGTATCAGCAGGGCTCGTGTTGTGCGTACAAGGCGGTGCTGGAAACGTCATGGCGGAACTATGGTCTGAGCCAGTCGCGCGGCGCCCTGCCGCAAGGCCCGCTTGTCGTGTTCCTGCACATGGCCAGCGTGTGGGTGCCGTTCACCAGTGAATCCAAGGAGGCCGTCGCCGACTACGACGAGATCCGCAAGGAGATCAAGCTCGCCATCAGCGAGTGCGGGCGGAAGCTGAATACTTACGTCAAGCGTCGCCAGCGCATCCGCCGCGAGGGCGAACGGCGCAGCATCTTCGAACGCTACATCGGCGAAGTCGTCCAGGCCCTGCACACGATCAACCCCGGGAACGACCCGGCCAAACTCCAGCAGGACTTCGAAGCCGTGGCCCAGATGGTCACCGAGTTCGCCGACATGCGGTTCGACGACGAAGGACGTCCCCTTGCCCCCAAGGGCAAGGGCAAGACCAGGACGAAGCGCAAGGACGGGTTGGAGAAGCTGGACTCGGATGACCAGACGGTGATCCTCGCCGACGCAGCCCCGCGCGAGGTGCTCGACGAACTCGACAGCCCGAAGCGCAAAGTCGCCGCGAGCGAGGAAGATGACGACGGCGGGACGCTGTTTGATGAAGGTGATGAATAATGGCGAAGAAGAAGAAGACCCAGAAGAAGGCGCCCGCGAAGAAGGCGAAGACGGCAAGCTCGCAGGGCAGCACGTCACGCAAGAAGGCGCCGCGCGCCGCCAACACGACGCCTAAGAAGCTGGTCGACATGGCCGACAGCGTCGCGCTGCAGGTCAGCAAGAAGCGCGATCCGGGCGTGCAGATTCCCACGCGTGCATTGTCCAACGTCTGGTTCGACGACAAGACCCGCGTCATCCGCATGGGCGAGAACAGGCAGCGCCGCGCCTTCTTCAACCTCGGCCAGGCCAAGAAATTCATGCAGACCATGCTCGTCGCGTCCGGGTGC
>CAYYPN010000328.1:0-3331 GCA_964473545.1 uncultured Planctomycetaceae bacterium | reverse complement strand
ATGTATCTTGTAGTGTAGATTGACATAACCCCATCCAGTCTCGCCCAAATATAGCGTGGAATTCCGCGTTCAGAGGTGCCAGCCATCGGCCAATGCCCCGTATTACGAAAGCCTTGCTCCCAAGCAACCGGTCAGATGACACAATTCAGGGGCGTTCCAGTTCCACCACGAAGATCGGCTGATCATCCGGTACGACGAGGCGGCCATCGACCACCACACCTTCGCCGATCGGCTTGAGATGCCAGTCGCGGAAGGTGTAACGCATGCCGTTGAGCGCCGGACAGTGCACCGTGCCCCCGACGCGTGCGACCAGCACCGGCAGTTGGCCTCGCGTGACCTTGCCGGTCTGCGGGTCGATGTTGAAGTCCGTGTTGAAACTGGTACTGACCAGCGATAGTGAAAGTCGATCCGATTGGTCGATGGGCCTGCCGTCCTGGCTGTACAGGGCGAACGCGATGTACTTCTCGTCGCCGATCTTTTCGAAGATGCCTTCGGGATTGCGGATGCTGACGTCGCTGAGCACAACACCGTGCTTGAACTGCACGGTCTTGCCAACCTTGCCCATGAGCCCTGTGAATGCCACGGCCGCGGGCGCGTCGAGCTTCAAGTAGCCGGCCTTCCAGTCAAAGGCGATCTGTTCGGTCGGCGTGTACGGATTGTGCTTGTTGCGATCCTCGAACTTGACGACCGGACCCATGACGCGGCTGTTCTCCTGGCTGGGATCGATACGAATGCGTGCACCGTACTGATAGACGGTCTGCAGCATGTCCAGGCCGATCGCACCATAGCTACCGCCGTAGTCCATGGTCATCGGGTCATAAAGCGCATCCCGGCCGTACACGAAGATGGTGGGATTGGAAGCTGGAGCCACCAGTTCGCCGGTGAACATGTTGCCAGCCGCCCGCATCATGGCGCTTTGCACTTCGTCGTAGGTGAAGTGATATCCCTGCGGATGGCTGCCGGTGGTGATATCCATGGGCTTGTCGAAATGGCGATCGTTTTGCGCGACTTTGTTTTCCTCGCCGCCGCCGAAGTAGTGCCAGCAGACCCAGTCCCAATCCTGGATCGACGCCAACGCGACGAGGCGAAGCGGATAGTCCGCGCGGTACTTGGCCGGCTGCTGAATCTGAGTTTCGTAGCAGAGGAACGGTTTGCCTTCGACCTTGTTATGCTCCAGCCATGGCACGCCCTGGCTGATTCCCGGCGGCTTGCGCAACCAATTCACCCAAGGCCCTTCGTTGGCGGCGGTGCGCTCGGCTTCCTGCAGCACGCGCATGCGTTGGTGTTCGTTAGGTTGTTCGGCCGCTTTCTGGAATTGCGATTCAAGCGACGGCCCCGTGCCGTTGACGTATGCATCGTGAGCCACGGCGTCGGCGTGCTGGTGCAAGTACTGACTTTGTATCTCGTAACCGATGCCCGTGTCGTAGATCATCGGGCTCAATCGTGTGCTCTTGCCCAGCGGCTTGATCGCATCCGCGACGCGCTTCTTGTGGGCGATCTGCAGACCCATGAAGAATTCGAGCACATCCGCACTGCGCTGTTGGGTGAAATCGTCCCGGCTGTATTCCTGCTCCATCGCTTCCAGCGCCACTTGAGCGTGCGGATTCGAATCGTTGATTGCCGTCGAGGCCTTTGACTTGCCCGCCATCGGAATCAGCAGCACCGTACGGCTTTTCAGACTCTCGCCGTCCAGCAGTTTTCCCCAAGCGCCGACCAGGGCCGCATCGCTGCCGTACTTGCGCCAGAGGAACTCATTCCATTTCGACACGAGTTGGTTCTTGAAGAACGCCGGCAGCTTCTGCCACTGTCCGCCGACCATCTTGCGCATCCACCATTCTTCGTTGGACAACTCCCATACCGCGAACACCGGGTCGTCGCACCAGCGCAGCCCGGTATGGCGATTGAAGTGCGTGGCGATCGCAGTCATGTCCCGGATCAGCAGGGTTTCCATCCGCGGATCCCACATCTTCTCGATACTCGGCCGAAGCCCGCGGCCCTTGACGATCCGGCCCCCCTTGACCTCGCACATTTCGCGCACGGCGGCGGCCCATGCCTCGGCTGTGGTCGGGTCGTCGATGATGTCCACGTCGTCCGGACGAGCATCGCCGACGCGGTTCATGCCCGCCAGCCAAATGCGAAACCCCGCCTTCTTCGCCTGCGCGATGAAGTAGTCGGCGTTATCCATTCTCGAGCCGTCGCCGATTTCGTAGTCGCCGCCGCGGAAACCATCCCACAACCGCACTGCGTTGAAGCCCAGGCTATCAAACCGCTCGATCAGGGCATCGGTCGATGCGGGATTGTCGGCGTAGACCTTGCCGATCACCGCCCAGAACCGACGGCGCTCGCCATCGACCCACAGGTGGCCATTCGCATCCACGACGACATACTGGGAATCTGGTGGCAGTTTCTTCCCGACGCTCGGCTCTGCTAAGCCGTTGCATGCGAATGCAACGAATACGATCACGATGGCCAGCCATGTATTCATCGGAGCATCTATCATAGAGCGGTACCATCCACGTCACTCCTCAGTGACTGGCCCGGCAGAAATGATGAAACGATCAATGTTCACCAGCGAGTTGGATGGCCGCTCTTGTCCCTTATGGATGACAAGAGTGATGCTGTGATTCCCCGGCTTGTCGATGTCGATGGGCGTGGACACTGACTGCCAGTTCGTCCAGCCGCCGGTGTCTTTTGCGACCAGCGTCATGACTTGTTTACCGCCGGTGGGCTTCTGCTCGTCGCCCTCGCCTTTGAGCGTGGCGTCGAGGTAAACGTCCACTTTCGCACCGGTACGGTTTCCGCCCGGGCTTGCGTATCGAATCGTAAATGTATCAAAGGGCTTCTCTCGGCCCATTTCGATGCCTTCGTAATGCACCCAGGTGCCGTCATGGAGATCGCCCATGTAGCCGCCACGGGCTCGGGTCTTGGGATGCTTGTGGCTGAACTCGCTGCCGCGCACCGTCACCTGGGTCGGCGCGTGAGCCAATGTGGCAACTTTCAGCGTGGCAGGTTTAGAGACGTTGCCCGCCTCGTCGACCGCTGCGACTCGGTAGACGTATTCGATGCCCAGTTGCACGGTCGTATCCGCCAATTCAGTACCATCTGCCGTGAGCACCTTCTGCTCGGCATTCGGGCCAACTCGCGTAACGTGGTAGCCCGACACACCAATCTCGTCCGACGATCCTTTCCACTGCAGATGGACTTCGCGGTCGGTCACCTTTGTTGACCGTAGCGCTTGGGGCTTGGACGGCGGCACCACATCTTTTGGGGTCTGGGCGAACGCCATCAACATAACGCGTAAGTCTGCGCCAGCGGCGCACTTAGGAGCGCT
>CAYYPN010000327.1:0-3362 GCA_964473545.1 uncultured Planctomycetaceae bacterium | reverse complement strand
TTGCCGTTCATAGCCGGCGTCATGAACCGGCGGATGTGCCTCGTTGGCGCCGGTCAGGTGGATCTCGGCGAGGAACCGCCGGTGTTCGTCGAACAGGTGGGCGTCGACGACACCATCGACCCCGCGCAGGGCCTGCAGCGTGTTGGCGCACGCTTCGACATCGCCGAACGCGACGGCGGCGGCGCTGTTGGTCGCGACGATCCGGGCTTCGGTGGTGAGCGTTTCGATCTGGATGTGACGCAACGTCACGAGGTCCATGGTCATGATCGTGCCGCAGACCAGCACGATCGCCGTGCCGGTGGCCGCGGCGACGACCAGCATGATCTTCATGCCAAAGGATTGAATGCCTCGTATCACCATCACGCCTGACCCCTATTCCGACTCCACAATGTGCGCCAGGTTCAGCAACTGCGAACTGACCTTGACCGATGCCCGCTCGATCACTTTGACATTGGCGCAGAAGCCGATGCGCTCGTCGACTTCATACAGGCTGAGCATGACCGGCAGGTGATAAAACGCCCCGGTTCCGCCGACGGTCAGCACGGGCCGATCGCCCAACTGTTCCACAATGCGTGCGGCCAGCGGCGCCTTGTGGCCGGCGATGAACAGCACGTGACTGGCGCGGAGATCCTTATGGAACGCCTGCATGGCCCGGCGATAGTCGTCCTGCCGGCGATAGTCGTCTCGATGCGGCAGGCGCAGACGTTGGACCCGGATGGTTCGGCCGTGCGCCTTGTGAGCGGCGATGGTTTGGTCGAGCACGTCGCCCATCGGATCGCGCCCCAGGACGGTCAGCACCAGCGGCGCTTGTTCCGATTCGAATGCTTCGTCCGGCCACTCGGTGAAGCGGATGAAGTTGAGCAGGAAGGCGGCCTTGATCTTCGCGGCGCGGGCCTGGTCCTCACGCGGATCGGCGTAACCGGCCCCGGTAATGGCGCACACGACCAGCGCACCGCATGTCGCGGTTAACCACCCTCGTGTCAGGATTCGCTGTTCAGCCGGCCGGCTCACGTCAGGTACTCCACTGCCCCGTTAAAAGCGATACGTCGCCTGCACGTCGCCTGCACATAGGCGCCGCGTTCGACCTGGCCGACGCCGGTGTCAAACCCGGTATGAACGAATTCGGTATGGGACCCGTCCAGCAGGTTCTGTCCCCGGACGGACATTTCCAGATGATCGGAAACCTGCCAGCTCAGGCCCACGTCGAGCCGGTAGTAAGCCGACGATGATTTTTCGGGTCGACCGGGGGCGCTTTGGACGGGCCGATGCCCGGCGAAATACAGCGCGGTGCTCAATTCCCGGTCTTCGTTGATGTCGTAGTCCGAGCGGATGCCGAACAGGTGCTCGGGCGTGCGGTTTTCATCGTCATCGGAATAGGTCGAGCCGTGCACGAAGATGCGCAGGTAGCTGTAGGTCGCGGTCAACGCAATCGCCAACCACCATCGCGGCGCGATCCGTCGTGGACCGGGTCTGAACTGTCGTTGCCCTGACATGGCCACGTCTCCCGTGACCCCACCTGCATGCCATCGTCGGCACATTTCTCATGCCGCATAATCCGTCCAACGTCTCGTTGCGACCGACGACGATGCGGGCCGATAATCCCTGACGGAACCGGTGAAAAATCACCCGGCCCGCCACAACCCAACTGATTAAGGGAGTCGGGAAAAGTTACCCCTGTCGCGAACGACGGTACGTCGCCGGCGGCAGCCCGACCTGTTGCCCGAACTGGCGCGTGAAGTAGAACACGTCCCGATAACCCAGCCGATCGGCGATGTGCTTGATCGGCAGGTCGGTGTCGCCGAGCAGGCGGCGGGCGGCGGCGATGCGGCATTGAAGGCGGTACGTGTGCAACGCATGACCCGTCGCCGCCTTGAACCGACGCCGCAACGACGAGATCGACATGTTCACGGCATCGGCAAGCTGGTCGTAGTCCGGTTCGTCGGCATCGAGATCCTCCAGGCGCGCCATCGCCGTGCGCAGCCACCGCGGCGTCTGATCCTCCCCCCCACCACGCCGCGCCTCGGCCAGCTCGATCAGGATCGACTCCAGCAGATTGATCGTGCGCATCCGCCCCAGGTGATCCGAGCGGCCGGCGAGGTCGAGCAGTCGGTCAAAGGCGCGCGCGATCGACCGGACCTGGACGCCGGTCAGGGGTTGCGGCTCGCGCAGCCACAGGCCCTCGGTCTGCCAGCGGGCGACGCACGGGCCGAGCAGCGCGATGTACCGGTGATGCCACCAGCCCCCCGGTCGCGCCGGGCCGAACCGGATGCGCGGGCCGGGGTAGCAGGGCCAGACCCACGCGCCGGCCAGGTCGTACCACCGCTGGTCGTAGGCGAGGTACGCGGCGCCCGCGGTTTTGAGCTGGATTGTCCAATACCCCTCGAAATGCTTGTCGATGACGGCTGTGCACCGCGGCATCTGGTTGAAATGTAGCGTGGCCAGGTCATCGGGCATGGTGAATGTATTATGCAAACCTTCGCCCGCCGCGTCCATTGCCGTTTGCCGGGGGCGCGGCACAATTCATCGACACCACCGATTTCCACCCAGGGAGACCCCACCATGGTCAGCATCGCCACCCAGGCTCCGGAGCAGGTCGTTCGCCCCATCCAACTCACGCCGCGCGAGTTGCGGTTCTACCAGGACCACGGCTACCTGTGCCTGCCGGGGTTCGTGTACGACGCGTATGTGCAGGCGATGCGCGACGAAGTGTGGACGGTGTTGGAAGCCAACGGCGTGAGCCGCGCATCGCTCCGCGCCGCCAGCAGCGCCGCCGACCGCCTGCGGCAGAACGGCCAGTACCTGGCGGGCTGGCATCTGGATCGTTTGATTAACGGGCGGCGCACGCTGGACGTCGCTTCGCAGTTGCTCGGCGGACCGGCGCAGGTGTACCTGCCGTTCACCGCGGCCAAGGCGGCGCAGGGCGGCGGGACGTTCGACTACCACCAGGACAACAACTACACACGGCACGATCCGGCGCTGGGGTCGATCAACATCTGGGTCGCGCTGGTCGACATGACCCCCGACAACGGCTGCCTGCAGATCATCCCCGACTCGCACAAACAGGGCCAACTCGAATCGCGCAACAGCGACTACGGCGACTCGCATCAGAAGCTCGACATCGACGAGAACGACCTGTTGCCGATCCGCATGCGGGCCGGCGACGCGGTGGCGTTCACCCGCTGGACCGTGCACGGCTCGGGGGCGAACACGACCGACCAGCCGCGGCTGGCCTACGCCCTTCAGTATCATCGTGAGGATGTGAAGTTCCTCGACAAGGAATCCGGTCAATGGAAAAAGCTGGTCGAAACCACTACTGTCCCATCGTTACTCGAATAATGACAACTGGTTGCGCGACATCCTGT
>CAYYPN010000326.1:0-3369 GCA_964473545.1 uncultured Planctomycetaceae bacterium | reverse complement strand
TCGTTAATCCGTTGATTCGTGCAGGCGTTGCTTGAGATAGCGAATGTAGCCATTAAGGAGCATGACGACACGTTCTGCGTCCGCACGAAGATCGGCAAGATGTTCGGGTTTGAAGTAGGTTTCATCTTCGCATGCGGTCAGGTCGTCGATCAGTTCATAGACGCTACCACGAGACCGGTACAGATAGCTGATGTTGTGTCTGAAACTCCGGCTTCCGTGTCCTTCCGCGATGCAGTTGGTCACGGACAAGGCCGCGCGCCGCATCGGTGATCGTAAATTGTATCGCTCGTCATCGGGCAGTTGTCGAACCAGCCGGCCGATTCGTCCCCGCAACGCGCGAGCCGCTTGGTAAACCTCCAGATCCTCAAACCCCGGTGTCACGGTCGGCCTCCGGCTCTACGGATTAACGAGTTAACAAGTTAACCAATCAACCTTCCGCCCAACGCGGAAACAAGACCCCCTTGCTCACCGGCCCGCCGGGTTCGAGTTGGCCCCACTGGCACCACTTCGCCAGGTCGCCGCCTTCCAGCGGGTAGTCCTGGCCCAGCATCAGCCAGAGGCTTTGGATCTTGTCCGGCAGCACCGCCGCCAGGGGCAGCGACGCGATCCGCAGCGCCTCGGCACAGGTGTACAGGATCGTCGCCAACTGCTCCTGCTTCTCCGGGTCCTTGGCGAGTTTGAACGGTTGGGTCTGTTCGATGTAGCCGTCGATGCGGCGCACGATTTCCATCGCCTCCTCGACGCCGTTGTGCAGGGCGACGGCCCCGAACGCCGCATCGAGTCGTTCGACGAAACCGTCGCAGGCATGCCGCACGCCCATCGCCAGCTTGTCCGGATGGCCGGGACGGGGTACGTGGCCGTCGAAGTAGCGGACGATCATGTTCGTCACGCGGGCGGCGCAGTTGCCCAGCGTGTTCGCCAGGTCGGCGTTGTACACGTCGACGAACTTGCCGTGGGCGAAGTCGGCGTCGGTCGAACCCAGCGGCCCCTGGGTGACCAGGTAGTACCGCAGCGCGTCCAGCCCGAACTGCTCGACGTACTCGTCGATCTTTTCCAGGTCGATGAAGTTGCCCAGGCTCTTGCTCATCTTCTGGCCTTCGCTGATCCAGAAGCTGTGGGCGTAGACCTGCCTGGGCAGCGGACGGTCCAGCGCCATGAGCAGCGCCGGCCAGATCACCGCGTGAAACCACAGGATGTCCTTGGCGATCAGGTGATGCTCGGCCGGCCAGTACTTGCGGCGGTCGTCGGTGTCGACGGTCGTCAGGTAATTGAACAGCGCGTCGATCCAGACGTAGATCGTCTGCTCGCCATCGCCGGGCATCCTGATGCCCCATCCGCCGGACCCGGTGCGGCTGATCGGCACGTCGTTCAACCCCTCACGGATGCGGGCCATCACCTCGTTGCGCCGGGCCTCGGGTTGCACAAACGTCGGATGCGACTCGATGTGCTCCAACAGACGCTCGGCGAACGCGCTGAGCCGCAAGAAGTAGTTCTTCTCCTTCTTGCGCACGAGGGGCCTGGCGTTGAACGGGCTCTTGTAGTCGTATTCCTTGGCCTTGTTCTCGGGGATGTACTCTTCCTGGCCCGCGTCGTACCAGCCTTCGTACTCACCCTCGTACACGTCGCCGGTGGCGACGAGTTGCTCGACGTACTGCTTGACCCGGTCGACGTGTCGGGCCTGCGACGTGCGGATGAAATCGTCGTGACTCATCCCGAGCTTGGTGAACGTGTTCTGGAACGCGGCGGCGTTGGTGTCGGCCCACTCGAGCGGGGTCTTGCCGACCTCGGCGGCCTTGTCCGAGACCTTGGCCGCGTGCTCGTCGGTGCCGGTCAGGAAGAACACGTCCTCGCCGCGCAGCCGATGGTAGCGGGCGAGCACGTCCGCCAGCGTCGTCGTGTAGACGTGCCCGATGTGAGGCCGATCGTTGACGTAATAAATCGGCGTGGTGACGTAGAATGTCTGTGATGCCTCAGCCATAAGGCGGCTGATTGTAACGCACACCCCACACCCCCGCGAATGGCCACTCAAGCCCGGGGAACCTTTTCGCCGGGCAGCGGCGGCCTATCATGTGGCATGCTACGTCTGCTTCGACGCATCTGGCGGGGGTGGCTGGCGTACCTCAACAGCGCCCCGCGTTGCGGGGGGTGTGAATTGCCGTGGACGCGGTCGAAGGATGAGCGGCGCTAAACCGCAGCCGGGCCGTCAGTGCTGCTTCATCCCCGCCGCCTTGCGCAGACCCCCAAGCTCCGGCCGCGTCAGCTTGCGCCATTCGCCCGACGCCACGCCCTTCATCTGCACCGGCCCGATGGCGATGCGGCGCAGCCGCTTCACCGGATGCCCGAGTCTGGCCAGCATGCGGCGAATCTCGCGGTTGCGCCCCTCGCGCAAGGTGATCTCCAGACGGGTCCGATCGGCGTCACGTTCCAGCAGCTTCACCCGCGAAGCCTGCGCCCTGGCGGTCTTGCCCGATTTGTCGGCCAGCACGATCCCCCGTCGCAGCTTCTCGATCGCCTGACCGTCCAGCAATCCTTTGATGGTGACACGATAGGTCTTGGGCACCTGGTTCCGGGGGTGGGTCAGACGTTGGGTGAGTTCGCCGTCGTTGGTCAGCAAAACCAGCCCGGTCGAGTCCGCATCCAGCCGGCCGACACAGAACAGCCGCTCGTTGTGCGGGACAAGGTCGACGATGCGCCGCCGACCTTCCGGGTCGTCGTTGGTGCAGATGACGCTGCGGGGCTTGTTGACCATGAGGTACGTAAACGTCCGCCGCCGGGGCCGGGCGATCTGCCGGCCGTCGACCCGGATGTGGTCGGCGAAGCTGTCGACCCACACCGGCAGGTCGCGCTCGCCGATGGGGCGGCCGTTCACGCTGACCCGACCCTCGGCAATCATCTGCTCGCACGTCCGGCGTGACCCGACCCCCGCATGGGCCATCGCCACGTGCAGCCGCAAACCCCGGGCGTCGTCTTTCAGTTCAGCGGGAACGTTGGCCATGACGATAATCGTATCAACATAAAGTCACGATCCCAAAGGGGTCCCGTTGGGATCGGTGGTCGCGGTCCGCACCGCGTTACAATAAACAGAATCAGCGCCCGTAGCTCAGTCGGATAGAGCAGCGGCCTTCTAAGCCGCAGGTCGGAGGTTCGAATCCTCCCGGGCGTGTTAGGCAGACAAGCCGTGTCAAACGTGGACAGAACATGGCCCTCGTTGGCTTTCTCCCTGTCGGACAACGGGTTATGTTCACCCTCATCCTGCTTTGGGTTCTTGGATACCACCGATCTGTTGTTGGTATACGTGGACGGATGATGGCTATTTGGTCGAACCTGAAAAACCCGCAATCTAGACGGCTTGGGGGAGCGTCGCGAACG
>CAYYPN010000325.1:0-3372 GCA_964473545.1 uncultured Planctomycetaceae bacterium | reverse complement strand
GGCGTTTATCGCGATTTTAAAGACCGAGCGTGGCACGGCGGCGCGCGCCAGGGCGTCGTTTCGAGGCTTTGGGCGCGTTATTTGACCGGGATGAATCGGCGTTTCGCCGATGGCGGGCCGTGAGAGGGGGTTGAAACAAGCGCGGCTGCGAGGGGGGTTTTGCCCGATCGGTGCGCGCTCGGCGGCGCACATGAAAAAAGCCTCCCAGGGGGAGGCTTGGGGCAATCGCGAAATGGGGGACGGGTTCAGGCGGTGTGCTCGGCTTCGTCTTCGACCGCTTCGTCGGGATCGGCGAGGTGGGGGCCGTCGAGGTAGCGGCTTTCGAGGGTGGTGCGGATTTTGGTCAGGGCCTTGTTCTGAATCTGCCGCACGCGTTCCTTGGTCAGGCCGACGAGTTTGCCGACCTGTTCGAGGGTGAGGGGGGGAGCCTGGGCGTCGTTGAGGGCGAAGCGGTGCTCGATGACCGCCTGCTCGACGTCGGTGAGTTCGGCGTCGTTGTGCTCGACGATGCGTCGAACTTCGCTGGCGCAGTCTTCCTCGTGGGTGGCGTTCTTGCGCTGCTGGTGGTCGGACTTTTCCAGGGCCGGGTCGAAGTCGGTGGGGAACATCGACTTGTATTGGGTGTGTTTGACACCGTGGCGGCTGAAGGCCTTGAGGATGGCGCGGCAGGCGTAGGTGCTGAACTTGAAGCCCTTGCTGACGTCGAACTTGTCGATCGCGCGCAGGAGGGCCATGTTGCCCTCGCTGATGAGGTCGGCGAAGTCGAGGTCGGTGCCGCGGACCCGCTTGGCCATCGCCAGCACCAGGGCGAGGTTGAACTGGGCGATGCGATCGCGCAGCTCGCGGCTGGTGCGGTGCCAGCGGAGCAGGTCGCGGGCCTGGTCGTTGGTCAGCGCGGCGTCGCCGACATTTTCACGCAGTTGGGCCAGGCGGAAGCGGGCGTAGTTGTATTGCAGGAACAGGGCTTTTTCCTGGTCCTTGTTGAGGACGACGTTGACGATGCCGCGGACCTCGCGGGCCTCGTTGGCGTCCTGCATGATCGGGTGGTACCAACTGGTGTTGGGCGAGGGGATCTCCACGCCGGGCTGGAAGACCTGCTGTTCGGCGTCGGACTGGTCGAAGATCTCGTCGTAGACGAAATCCGGCTCGTCCTCCATGATCTCGGCCAGCGCCGCGCGGTCCCGCGGGGCCATGGCCGCCGGAGCCGACCGAATGCTGCGGGTCTGACGTCGGCGAACCTGGTCGAGCGGCGAATCGGGTTGGATAAGGGTGTGGGTCATGTCAAGCCGCCTTTCTGTGAGCCTGATGCGTCCAGGACCAAACCGCTTGGCACCGGGGGATTGACTGGCAAGGCTCGTACCAGCCCATACGCCCCGACGGCGTTGCTGGTTCAGTCATAGAGTACCATATTAGTGCCGTTTTCGGAAGCCGGGTTACAGGTTTCCAGCCAAAAAACTCCGATTCTGACGCCTGACCAGGGATTACCGGCCCTTACGCTTGGGGAATTCACCGATGCGCCTCTTCTGCGCTCTCCAGGGGAGGTTGGTGGGGCAAACAGGGAAAATTGTTGTTGCATTGTGGGGCAGAGTGGGGTAAAGTCCCACTCACGACCTGAACGACTCCGGTCGGGGGGGCACGGATCGCCCCGCAAAATCTGCACGGACGCATGGGGAAGGCATGTTTTGCTCTTCGTCGGCACATTCGAACACGCGATTGATGCCAAGCATCGACTGGCCATCCCCGCCGAAATCCGGGAGCGCCTCGATCCCGAACGCGATGGCCGCGGCTTCTACGCCTCCATCGCCGAGGGCCCCACGCTTTGCCTCTACACCCAACGCAGCTTCGAAAAACGTGCCGAGCAACTCGACGCCTCCCCCCTCCCGGCCGACCAGGTCCTCGAATACGAACAGGTGTTCTACTCCCTCGCACGTCCGGTCGACCTCGACAAGCAGGGCCGCATCCGACTGCCCGACAGCCTGCTGAAAATGGCCGGCCTCGGCCGCGACGTGGTCCTGATCGGCGTGAAGGACCACCTGGAGATTCATGATCGCGAGCAATGGACCAATCACATGACCCAGACCCTCGCTCAACGTCCCGAACTGCTGATGAACCCCCGGCGCATCTCCGGGCCCACCCGCCCGAACGCCGGTCAATGATTTTGGTGTTCCGTGTCGGCGAAGGTTGAAAGGATTCGCATGTCGCCTCGATCGGCCCCGAGCCCCGTCCAGTCACGCAGACCTGTCATGGATGACAACTGCCTCGACTGGCATCCGGCCGCACTCAACGATGACGCTCTCCTGGAGTTGCATCGGCGGCTGGTGAAGGTTCAGGGTCTGGGCGACGCCTTTGCCGATGTGCGCCTGTCCGAGCAGATGACCGATCGTCTGCGCGAACTGACCCGAGGCGGCGGGCGTAGTGTCGCAAGGATGTGACACCACCCGCCACCGCAAGCAACCCCCCTCGCCCCGCCAAAGGGAAGGGGGCTGATCCGGTTTGCTCATTCTCCTCCTCCGCCCCGCCTTCGTCCCCCTCGACGATGACGGGGTTTTACATTAGCCCCCCGTGAATACACGGGGGGCCGATGATGTGGCATGCTCCATGACGCGGCATAACCCTCCGTCGAACCGACACGGCGCGCGGTGTTCGGCCCCCCGTGAACACACACGGGGCCCGATACGGCGGGCGGTGTATGACGGGGGTATCGTCAGCGATCGGCGGCGTGGACCGGTGTGTTCACGGAACATGAAATGGATACCATACGGGCATGTTGACGTTGTTGGATATGTCGGATGTCGATGCGCGGCGGCGGCTCACGGCGCTGGTGGATCGGTTGCGCGCCTCGGCCGGCGGCAGCGGGGAGATCGCCGCGAGCGTCAGGCCCATTCTCGAAGACGTTAAAAACCTCGGTAACCAGGCCCTCGTCAAGTACATGCGGCGGTGGACCAACCCGGCCTACACCGACGACCTGATCGCCGTCGACCCCGAAGCGATGGACGCGGCCCTGGCAACGATCGACCCGACGGTGCGCCAGGCCCTTGAAGCGGCGATCGCCAACGTCCGCGCTTATCAGCAGCACGTCATGCCCCCGGACGTTCAAACCCTCCAGCATGACGGGGCGGAACTGGGCTTGCGGTTCCAACCCATGCGGCGGGTGGGGTTGATGGTCCCGGGCGGCAAGGCGGCGTACCCCTCAACCCTCATCATGACCGCGGTGCCCGCCCAGGTCGCCGGAGTCGAACAGATCGCCGTGGCCTGCCCCCCACCGACCGGCGGCGGCGAGGCGGACGTCTCGCCGCTCGTACTGGCGACGGCCAAACTGCTGGGCATCACCGAGTTCTACCGCATCGGCGGCGCCCAGGCCGTCGCGGCGCT
>CAYYPN010000324.1:0-3388 GCA_964473545.1 uncultured Planctomycetaceae bacterium | reverse complement strand
AGCGACAGATCCTCGCCCAGCTCGTCGCCCTGGCGACCAGTTCCATGCATGAAGCCGGCTGGATCACCCCGCCGGAGTTCAATTTTTCCAGCACCAACGCCCTGTTCGCCATCTTCATCGTGATGGCCACCGTGATGATCTCGGCGCTGTATCCGGCGATGCGGGCCAGCAAGAGCGCCAACCCGGGACTGGCCCGTTCGTGGAAGCTCCCGCCGCCCGAGGGCGATGACTTGAACT
Organism: uncultured Planctomycetaceae bacterium; assembly: GCA_964473545.1. GTDB lineage: Bacteria > Planctomycetota > Phycisphaerae > Phycisphaerales > Zrk34 > CAYWKS01. Next base: position 3,151 of record CAYYPN010000324.1, on the reverse strand, counting down.
TGATCTTCCCGTTCACCGTGTCGGCGTATGACATCACCGGCGTGGTCAGCTACCTGGCTGAGCATTTCCGTGTGCACGATGATGCCGGGGTCGGCGGATTCGCCGCGAGCAACGTGAAGATCGAACGACACGAAGACGGCAACCTCAGCCTGAGCGCGGAGGTGGCGCTGGCGCCGTTCGACCTGGGCGTGACGCAGGTGTTCCGCCTGACGGCGACCGCGTCGGAAATTCCCGGCGTGGACGAGGTGGCCATCCACTGCCACCGCCTGTCCGGCACGCACGGCGACTGGAACCGCACAAACAAGGTCTTCATCCGCGCGTTGCGCAAGCAGTTTCTGCTGTGGCGGACGCTGTCGGATGATGCGATTGAAAGCTATCGCATGCGGACGTTGATGGAGCTTGGCGAACGCCAGGATGAGACCGAACGCGGCGATGATCACGATACGACGTCCACGGAGGCGACCCGCTGATGGCGATGATCGGTCGAAAACGCAAGGGCATTGACCAGGAGCTGGAGCAGTTTCGTTCGCTCCTGGAACCGCCGGAGGTCTTCGAGGAAGGCTTCAGTTGGGCCGCCTTTCTCGGGGCGATCTTCGTCTCGCTGGTCATGGTGCCCGGTGCGATCTACATGGCGCTCATTGCCGGCGAATCGGTCGGCCCGGCGGCGCAGTGGGTCACCGTCATTCTGTTCATCGAGGTCGCCCGGCGCGCCAACAAGTCGCTCAAAAAAGCGGAAATCTTCACGCTCTTCTATCTCGCCGGCGCGCTGATGGCCCCGGCGTCCGCGGCGACCGGGATGTTCGGCGGCGGACTCAAGCTGCTCTACCACCAGTTCTATGCCGAAAGCTCGGCCGCCATCGCCAACGGCATCAGCCAGGACCTGCCCATCTGGGTCGTCCCCACGCCGGAAAACACCGGCAACCCCGACGTCCTCGATGACCGGACCATCATGTCGCTGCAATGGCTGCCGGCGATCGGGTTGATCATCTTTACCACGCTCCTGAGCCGCCTGGACAACATGGTGCTGGGGTACGGCCTGTTCCGCCTGGCCAGCGACATCGAGAAGCTGCCGTTCCCCCTCGCCCCGCTGGGCGCGCAGGGCATCCTCGCCTTGAGCGAAGAGCAGGAAGACGAAGCGGCGCAGAAAGCCCCCGACATCTCCGGCACCGATCCGACCGCCAAACGCTGGCGATGGCGGGTGTTCTCGATCGGCAGCGCGATGGGCCTGGCCTGGGGCGCGATCTACGTGGGGTTGCCGATCATCACCGGCGCCCTGCTCGACCAGCCGATCGAAATCTTCCCGATCCCCTTCGTCGACATGACCCAGCAGTTCAGTCAGACCTACTTCAAGGCGGTCCCCATCGCCTTCACGTGGGACCTGATTCACTTCGTGGTGGGCATGCTGCTGCCGTTCTGGGCGATGATGGGGAGCTTCATCGGCATGGCGGTGCAGTTCATCATGAACCCCATGCTCTATCGCTGGGACGTGCTGCAAAACTGGCGGCCGAACGACAAGTACCAGACCACCCACTTCAAGAACCAGGTCGACTTCTACCTGTGGTTCTCGATCGGGCTGTCACTGGCGATCGCGGGCATCGGGTTGTCGAGCCTGGTCGGGCTGGTCCGCAAGTTCCGCCGGGAGAAGCGTCAGAAGCTCGAAGCCCACGAGGCGGCGGGGCCCAGTCCCTACGCGCCGCCGCCGGGTCGTGGCGACATTCGACCGCGCTGGATTTTCGTCACGTACATCGTCAGCACACTGCTGTACATCATCGCTTCGCTGGCGTTGCTCTATCAGGCCGACGGGTTCATCCATATGCCCGTGATCCTGATCATGTTGTTCTATGGATTTTTCTATACGCCGATGATCAGCTACGCCACCGCGCGACTGGAAGGGATGGCCGGTCAGGTCATCAACATTCCGTTTGTGCGTGAGGCCTGCTACATTCTTTCCGGTTACCAGGGTGTGGCGATCTGGTTCCTGCCCATTCCGCTGCACGACTACGGCACGCGTACGGTCCAGTACCGTCAGGCCGAACTGACCGGTACGAAATTCACGTCGCTGTGGAAGGCGGAGATCATGCTCACGCCGATCATCATCGTCGCCATGCTGTTGTTCGCCCACCTGATCTGGGGGATCAACGACGTGCCCAGCGCCCAGTTCCCCTTTGCCCAGGAGATGTGGCCGCTGTTCGCCGAAAGCCAGTCGCTGATCTATTCCTCGACCATGCAGGGCTACAGCGAGTTCGAGGAGGCGTTCCACAGCGGCTGGCCGTTCATCCCCGCGGGCCTGGGCACGGGTCTGGTGGTGTTCGGGGCCTTGTCCTTCGCCGGCGCGCCGACGCTGCTGTTCTACGGGCTGGTGCGCGGTTTGGGCCAGACCTTGCCGCACATGATTCTGTTGAACTTCCTCGGCGCGATCGTCGGGCGGTACTACTTCCAGAAACGTCTGGGCGCGCAGTGGCGCCAGTACATCCCGGTCATTGCCGCGGGCTTCGGTTGCGGCATGGGCCTGATCGGCACGGCGGGCGTCGGCATCACCTTCCTCGTCAAGAGCGTCTTTCAGCTTCCGTTGTAGCGTGGTCCGCAGGAGCTTTGTGCCATGAGCCAGGCCGACAGCAACGTTGAGATCGCACCCGGTATACGTCCCGGCGACACGCTGATCGGCGTGCGCGACGTCTCCAAGATCTATAACCTCAAGGGCGAAGTGGTTCGAGCCATCGATCAGATCAACGTCGACATCCTTGCCGGCGAATACCTGTCGATCATGGGCCCGTCCGGCTCGGGCAAGAGCACGCTGTTCAACATGATCGGCGCGCTCGACTCGCCCAGCGAAGGCCACGTCGAGATCGGCCCGCTGGACCTGACCAGGCTCTCCAGCCGCCAGCTCGCCTACGTGCGATGCCACTACATCGGTTACATCTTCCAGGCGTACAACCTGATCGAATCGCTGACCGCGTTGAAAAACGTCTCCCTGCCGGCGGTGTTCACCGGCATCAGCAACGACGAGGCCGACGCCAAGGCCGAGGCCTGTCTGCGGAAGGTCGGCTTGGGCGATCGCATCACGCACCGGCCCGACGAGTTGTCCGGCGGGCAGCAGCAACGCGTCGCCATCGCCCGCGCCCTGGTCAATGATCCCTTGATCATGCTCGCC
>CAYYPN010000323.1:0-3415 GCA_964473545.1 uncultured Planctomycetaceae bacterium | reverse complement strand
GCGGGCGCGGCGCCAGCCCCCGCGACACGTGGGGCGAATCGCTCGGCTACGCCTCGCTCCAACCGATGCCCCATCAGCCGTGGTGCAGCCAGTCCAAGTGGTACCGCTGGACCGCTCGACGCGATCTGGGCGTGCTGCAACAACGCCTCGTCGCCTGGGGCAAGGCCAGGCGTCACGCCATCGCCAACCTCGACCGCATCCACACGATCATCGTCGCCCGCCGCAACGACCTCGGCCGCCCCACCGCCTTCACCATCGCCGACGCACAAGGCCAACGCTACACCCTCATCAGCGACACCTTCCGCATCGCCTGCAACCACCGCTCACCCAAGCCCGTCCCCAACGACCAGGTCCTGCGCAGCGCCGACGTGGACATCGCCCTGACCGCCCGCCACGTCGAGTTCACCGGCCGCGGGTTCGGCCACGGCGTGGGCATGTGCCAATGGGGCGCCCAGGGCATGGCCGAGCACGGCTACGACGCCGAACAGATCCTGCATACCTACTACCCCGGCGCAACCATCGAGCGAGCGTACTAAAACCGTCGCCCATCGCCGCAAGTCGGTGCTGTGCCGCTACCCGCGATATCAATCGTTGTCATCGTCGTTGATCCGCTCGGCCCGGGTGGCGTCGATCGTATGATTCATACCGATTCCCCGTGAAGCTCGTGCGCGCTGTCGTGGCCAGGCGCATGTTCGCCAGATAATAGCCGGGGCCAAACCTGGCCCCGGATCCCCCCGGATCACGTCCATCCAAGCCGGGGATCGGTTGACTCAAACCCACGCGATCCGGTTCGATCAGCGCCGTGTCCCACGGCCGGACGATGCCCTGCTGGAGCGCGACAGGATGGGCGTCGGCAAACCGCATCCCGCGCGCCCCGGTCGATCGGGATGGGTCGTCGCGGTGCGGCCGTTCGGATCGTTGCGCCGGTCGCCAGCGCCATGCCGTCGGCGCGGATGCCGATGATGCGGGGATGATGGGACATGCGGATCATCGTCCCGCGCATCGACTATGATGCACACCATGGAGAACCTGACGCCCCGACAGATCGTTGAGAAGCTGAATCAGTACATCGTCGGCCAGGACGACGCGAAGCGGGCGGTGGCCGTGGCCATTCGCAATCGCTGGCGGCGGCAGCAGCTCGACGCCGACCTCGCCCGCGAGGTGAACCCCAAGAACATCGTGATGATCGGCCCGACCGGTGTGGGCAAGACCGAGATCGCCCGTCGGATCGCGTCGCTGACCGGCGCCCCGTTCATCAAGGTCGAGGCCAGCAAGTTCACGGAGGTCGGCTACCACGGGCGCGATGTCGAGTCGATGGTGCGCGACCTGCTGGAAAACGCCATCGGCATGCTCCGGGCCGAGCACGCCGAACAGGTCAGGGAACGCGCCGCCGAGCGCGTCGAGGATCGGCTGATCGGCCTGCTGTTGCCGGGTACGGACGAACCTGCGCCGGCGGCGAATGAAACCGGGGGCTACGTCAGCACCGACGAGTCGGGCGAACGCCGGGAACAGGCCCGCCGACGCATGCGCGACAAGCTGCGGTCCGGCGAACTCGACGACCGCGAGGTCGAGATCAACATCACCCGCAAGGCCGTCCCCATGGCCATGTTCAGCAACATGGGCATGGATCAGATGGACCCGGAGATGAGCCGCATGTTCGAGAACCTGATCCCCGATCAGCAGAGCCGGCGGCGGCTGACCATTCGCGAAGCGCGGTCGGTGCTCACCGAGGAGGAAACCGAGAAGCTGATCGATCGCGAGAAGCTGACGAGCGAGGCGATCGAGCGGACGCAGGACACGGGCATCATCTTTCTCGATGAAATCGACAAGATCGCCGGGGGCAGCGGCGAGGGGCGTGGCGGCGGCGGTTCCGGGGGCGGGCCGGATGTTTCACGTCAGGGCGTGCAGCGCGATCTGTTGCCGATCGTCGAGGGCACGGCGGTAACGACCCGCCACGGCGTGGTGAACACGGACCACATTCTGTTCATCGCCGCCGGTGCGTTTCATTCGTCGTCGGTGAGCGACCTGATGCCCGAGTTGCAGGGCCGGTTCCCGATTCGGGTGGAGTTGCAGGCGTTGACCCGGGACGACTTCGTGCGGATTCTGACCGAGCCGAGCAATGCGTTGACGCGTCAGCAGGAGGCGTTGCTGAGCACGGAAGGGATCGAGGTGGTGTTCGAGCGTGAATCGATCGAGGCGATGGCGGATATTGCGGCGCAGGTGAACGCGACGAACGAGAACATCGGCGCGAGGCGGCTGATGACGGTGATGGAGAAGTTGTTCGAGCCGATCAACTTCGACGCCCCGGAGCGCAAGGAGCGCGGCGAGACGAAGCTGAGCATCACCGCCGACCTGGTGCGCGACCAGCTCGCCGACATCGCCGGCGACGAGGATCTGAGCAAGTTTGTGTTGTGAGCCGCTTGCGGCTTCGCACCTGAACGCCAGCGTCATGCTAAGCCGCAAGCGGCTGTGACGATCACTCGGCCTGTTTGGCTTCGTTGCCGACGAGTTCGGCGGCGAGTTGGACGAGGCGTTCGAGGCGGACGGGCTTGTGCAGGTAAGCATCGACGCCCAGCGACTCGGCGTAGGCCTGGTGGCGCTTGCCCTCGTTGGCGGTGATCATGATCACGCGCGGCGGGGCGTCCATCGTCTTGATCCGCTCGAGCACGAGGAACCCGCTGCGCTTGGGCAGCATCATGTCGAGCACGACCAGGTCAGGCCCGTCGTTTTCGCACAGGTGCACGGCGGTGTTGCCGTCGGAGCACTGCTTGGTCTTGGCGCCCTCGGCCTTGAGGGCGGCATCCACGACGCCCAACACATCCGGATCGTCGTCCACGATCAGAATCTTGGCGTCGGCGAGGCGTTTGGTGTCGTCCATGGTGATCTCCGGGTGTCTTGATGCTGGTCGAGCCCTGCATCTTCCAATGCAAAACGGGTCAGGTCAAGCCGCTCGGCCCGACGGGCGGCTATTTCGGGTTGGCATTGAGGACCGGCTTGCGTAATTCATCCAATTGGGCGTCGGTCATCCACGGCAGATCGCGGAGTTTTCGCTCCAGCAACTCAGGCATGGGCCTGGCTTTGCGTTCAAATGCCGGGCGGCTTTTCCAGCGGCGGTGCACCCAGAGGTACTGCTCGGGGGCCAGGCGGACCATCGCCTCGATCGCCCGGGCGTACCGCGCGGTCAGGTAGTACAACGGGTCGGGCTGGTCGGCCCAGTCCTCAGGGTAAATTACGTCGGTCGCGCCGATCTCGTAGCCGAAGCGCGGGCCCAGGCGCCGGGCATAGCCGCAGACGACCGGCGCGTCGTACCGCATGGCCAGCAGGCCGATCGACTTGTACGCCGACGCCAGCCGGCCGAAGAAGGGCACGAACAGGCCCTTGTCGCCGGCGTTCTGGTCGCCGATGAACCCGAGGG
>CAYYPN010000322.1:0-3415 GCA_964473545.1 uncultured Planctomycetaceae bacterium | reverse complement strand
CTTCTCCCCATGCGCCCCAACATCATCTACATCTACGCCGACGACCTGGGCCACGGCATGCTCGGTTGTTACGGCCAGCGGCACGTCCCGACCCCCCACATCGACCGCCTTGCCGCCGAGGGGATGCGGTTCGACCGGGCCTACGGCACGTCGTTCTGCGCCCCGGCCCGGGCGAGCCTGCTCACCGGCGTGCACGACTGCCATGCCGGTCGCTGGACCTTCACCCGCGCCGGGTTGTACCACCACTACACGCGCGGCGAGGCCTCGCTCGATGAACTCCGCGAGGTCATCCACAACACCGGCATCCAGCCGCGCGACGGACAGACCTTCCTCGCCACCGTCGCCCAACGCGCCGGCTACGTCACCGGCCAGGTCGGCAAACTCGAATGGGGCTTCTGCACCTCCGGCGAGCAACTCGACGCACACGGCTGGGACTACCACTACGGCTACTACGACCACGAACAATGTCACGGGTTCTACCCGCCCTACGTGTTCGAAAACGGTCAACGCATCGACATCCCCGGCAATACCCGCAACGACTTCGGCGTCGGCAAGCACGGCGCCCATCCCGATGGGCAGGTGCCTCACGACCCCGAAGGCCGGGCGGTGCATTCGCAGGATCTCTTCGACGAAAAAATCGTCGCGTTCCTCAACGACCACAAGGACCAGCCGTTCTTCCTGTATCACCCCAGCCAGTTGCCGCACGGCCCGACGTACTTCCCCGATGTGCCCGACGAGCTGGCCAACAACCCCGACCTCACCCCCGTCGAAGCCGAGTGGGCCGCGATGGTCTGGCGGCTGGATCAAACTGTGGGCCTGATCCTCGATGAACTGGATCGCCTGGGTTTGGCCGAGAACACGCTGGTCCTCTTCGCCTCGGACAACGGCCACACGATCAACTACACCCAGCCCGGCCGCATCAATCCCAACACGGACCTGGCCGGCGACAAGCTCGACAACCTCACGACCAAGTTTCACTCCGACACGTGCGGCGACGTGTTCGACGGCAACGGCGGCCTGGCCGGTTTGAAAACCAGCAACTGGGAAGGCGGCGCGCGGGTGCCGTTCATCGCCCGCTGGCCCCACGTCATCGAGCCCGGCGTCACCCGCGATCACCTGATCTCCAACTACGACGTCCTGGCCACGTTCGCCGACCTGCTCCACGTCACGGTCGATTGCGAACACGACGGCCTGTCGTTCCTGCCGGTGTTGCGAGGCCACGGCGACCCGCCGCAGCACGACCACGTCGTCTACGCCAGCACGTTCGGGCCTTCGCTGGTCACGCGCGATCGCTGGAAGCTGCGCACTTATCTCCGCAGGGACCAGATCATCGATCACGCGTGCTTCGGTGCCGACCGCAATCACCTGGAGAAAGCGGTCACCTGTCAGCTATACAACCTCGACGATGACCCGGCCGAGCGAAACGATCTCGCCGCCGAACACCCCGAAATCGTCCAACGGTTGCTCAGACAGCTCCTCATCGCATGCGACGGCAACCTCCTGCACGGCACCCCGCAGGCACGGTTCGCGTACTGGCCGCAGACGCTGCCGAATTGAGCGCCCCTCAGACCCGGTCATCCCGCGTAACGCCGGGGACAGTCGCCGCGAATCCGTGGTAGAGTCATGCGTCGGGGCCGCTGACATAAAAAGCTCCTTCCCGGCGAAAAGAGGCACAAGGCCCGGAGCTTAAGACGCAGTGGTCGCCTCGCGCGCCGCGGCCGAGTCGGCCCGGCGCAAAGCATTCAGGTCACCGGTAGGGAAGCGCGATGCGGCTCATGGGTGTGATCAGGGGCGTCCTCGGCCTCGAACTGCTGTTCGTGCTGCTGTGGAACTCGGGCTTCATCGGGGCTGAATACGGCCTGCCTTACACCGGCCCGTGGACGCTGCTGCTGTGGCGGTACGCGGCGCTCAGCGGCCTGCTCGGAATATGGCTGGTCGTGACGGGTCGATGGGTGTGGCCCGGACGGCGGGCGGTCGGCCACGCCGCGGTGGTGGGCGTGCTGGCCCACGGCGTGTGGCTCGGATGCGTGCTCGTGGCGATCGACATGGCGGTACCCGTGGGCATCATCGCGCTGGTCACCGCACTGCAACCGCTGCTGACCGGGGCCCTGTCCGGGCTGGTGGTCGGCGAACGGACCGGTACTCGGCAGTGGATCGGCCTGATTCTGGGCTTCAGTGGCGTTGCGATCGCCGTGGGGGCCCGCCTGTCCCTCGACGCCGACACCCCGGCGCTGGGCTACCTGCTGCCCTTCGGCTCGGTGGCCGGGATCACCATCGCAAGCCTGCTGCAGCGACGCGGGTCCCGCCGCGCCGAAGGAAGCACGATGACGCTGGACAGGGCGCTGTTCTTCCAGAGTGTCGCCACCACCCTGGCGCTGCTGGCGCCCGCGTGGTCGGTCGAAGGCTTCGCGACCCGCTGGGAACCCCCATTCGTGGTGACGATGGCCTGGCTGGTGGTCGCCGTGTCGCTCGGCGCGTACTGGACAATGTGGCGGCTGCTGGCCAGGCAGGAGGCGACTCGCGTCGCGAGCCTGTTCTACCTGAGCCCCCCGGTCACCATGCTGATGGCCTGGATCGCGTTCGGTGACGTGGTGACTTCCACCGACCTGGCCGGCCTCGCCGTCGCCGGCGTCGGCGTGTGGCTGGTCTATCGACGCGGCACGTTTCACGCCCCGCCCCCGGCCGAATCGCGCGGGGTTGAATCAACGACCCCCTGACTTGCATGAACGTTATCCGGGGGAGATGCGGGGGTGGTCCGGGGCCAGGTTTGCCCCCGGCTGTTGCCTCTCGAAGATGCGCCGGACCACAACAGCGCGCACGAGCTTCACGGGGAATCGGTATCAGTTCAATCTTTCGGCCGCTTTCAACCTTGAACGCGTCGCCATCGGTCACACCAAAGCGAACCCCACCGCACCGACCTGACATGCACCCTGCAATCCACGAACCGAACAGGATTGACAATGTCCCCTTATGCCTCGCAAATTGTTCTCGTTTTCCGGACTGCGTGCGTTCACCCCTGTTGTGTCATCTGATACCGGCGGGCCTCCTTGGCTCGCTTCCGGAATTCCTCGTACTCAAGATGGTGCCTCTTGTTGCGAAACGCGGGGTGGTATGCGTAGATGAACGGTATGTTTCGCCAGATAAAGAAGTCGTTTTCGTCTGGCACATCGATGTCTTCGCCGGACAAGTCTCTCAGGAAGGATTTCACGAACTTGTATGTTCCGCCACACACAACGACCGAGGGCTGCAATGATTCAATCCTTTTCTGCCGCTTGGGCCAACGTTCCACTGCTATCTTCTCGAACTCACTGATGTTGGTCTGGTGCCGGTTTCGTGTGTCTCGCAGAATCGTGTCGTTCAGGTTTACGAATGCGGAGCACCGCAATGCCTTCAGCAATTCGACATCGTCGAAGTC
>CAYYPN010000321.1:0-3435 GCA_964473545.1 uncultured Planctomycetaceae bacterium | reverse complement strand
GTGACAAGGTCGGCCAGGACGTGCGCGGCAACATCGAGCAGGCCCTGAGCCGCGTCGAGGAGGCCATGAATGGCGAAGACGCCGAGGTCCTCAACGACGCGATTGAAAACCTCGAAAAGGTCTCGATGGAACTCGGCAAGGCGGTCTACGAATCGCAGCAGGCCCAGGCCTCCGGAAGTGCCGGCGACGACGCCGAAGCGCCGGGCGAGCAGAGCAAGAAGGACGACGACGTCATCGACGCCGATTACGAGGTGAAAGAGTAAGGGCAAGTGTGAAGGATGAAATAACACGTGACCTTTAAGCCCCGTCATGGCTGAGTGGCGCAGCCGCTCTGCCTTGGCGGGCTTCCCCCTGCCGGGGATTCTCTTTCTCGCGGCCATGCCCTATCATGCTCCGCCCCGATTCGCCCGATTGAAGTACCACCATGGCCCGCAAACGTAAATCAAGCAACGGTCTCGGCCCGCTGTTCTGGATCATGTCGGCCGTCGTGCTGGCGGTGATCGTCGTCGGATTCATCTGGCTGGGCCCAAAGCTCTCGGCTGGTGACCATGCCGGCGCTGACGCCAATCGACCGGTCGTCTACGAAAGCGTCAGCCGCAAGGACAAGCCCTTTCCCGACGTCGAGCCCTGGACCGGGGAGATCGGCGACAAGCGCGGCACCGTGCGCCAGGGCATGACCCGCGCCGAGTTGATCGCCCAGTTCGGCCGACCCGAGGTCACCAACACCGACTTCAACCGGACGACCGCCGGCGTGGATGAACTGGAGTATTACGACGAAGCCACGTCCGCCGGCATCATGCAGGCCATGGGCGGCAGGCGGCTGACGGTCAAGATCGAACTGAGCACCGACAAGGTCGTCTGGTTCATGCCCCCGCAGGATCCGAATGAACTGATCGAACAGACGCAGCAACCGCAGCAACCGTAATCGCCGCGCTCAAGCCTGTGCCGACTCGTCCATCTGCACGCCCGCCAACCCGGTCGGCACGTCCTCGGCAAACTCAAAAATCTTGTCCAGCCCGGTCACGCTCATCACGGACCACAGCTTGTCGTTCATCGCCGCGAGACGCAGCTTGAGGTGGTGATCGTTGCACTGCTTGCGCAGGCGCAGCAACTGGGCGAGGTTGGAGCTGTTGAGCTGGTTGATCTGCGCGAAATCCACGACGACGTGGCCGGGCCGCTCGCGCAGCTCGTCGCGCAACGCATCGAGGTCCTCGCTGAACTGTGGTTCGGGTTGGAGCGTGACCAGCACGATTTGATCGGACCAGCGTTCAAGCATGTCAGATGAAAGGGTTCGGGGTTCAGGTTCGCGGCACATCACACATTACCGTCTGCTTCTTCGCCTTGCACTTCGGTTTCGTCATCCTCCGACTCGGCGATCAACGCCGCGGCCATGAGGCGATCACCGTCCTTGAGGTTGATCACCCGCACACCGGCGGTGTTGCGATTGGTCTGGCGGACTTCGGCGACGCGCGACCGCACGATCATGCCCTGCTCGGTGATGAGCATCATCTGGTCGCGCTCGATCACGCTCATGGCGGTGACGACCCTGCCGTTGCGGGCGGTGGTCTTGATGTCAGCCCGCCCCTTGCCGCCGCGGCTCTGCGGGCGCGGCTCGCCTTCCTCGGGTTGGACGAGATACTCAGCCATGGGCGTCCGTTTGCCGTAGCCGTTCTCGGTGACAGTCAGCAGTTCGCGCTCATCGTCGGCCTTGACGATGGCGACGACCTGGTCGTCGCCGCGCAGGTCGATGCCTTTGACGCCGGTGGCGGTGCGACCCATGGCGCGGGCGTCGGTTTCGTCGAACCGGATCGCCATGCCGTCGGCCGTGCACAGCAGAATGTGGTCGGTCCCGCTGGTCAGCCGCACGCCGACCAGCCGATCGCCTTCGCGCAGGTTGACCGCGATGAGCCCGCTTCGGCGCACGTTCTGGTAGAGCTTGAGGCTGGTGCGTTTGACCAGTCCCTGCGCGGTGCCGAAGACCAGGTAATCGCCGAACTTTTCGAAGTCCTTGATCGGGAGGAACGCGCACACGCTCTCGTCCGGCCGCAGGTCGAGGATGTTCACGATGGCCCGGCCGCGACTGGTGCGCGGGGCCTCGGGGATTTCGAACACCTTGATCTTGAACACGCGCCCGGTGTTGGTGAAGCACAGCACGTCGTCATGCGTCGAGGCGACGAACAGCAACTCGGTGAAATCGTCGTCCTTGAAGTCGGCGCCGATGACCCCGCGCCCGCCGCGGGCCTGCGTGCGGTACGACTCGATGGGCAGGCGCTTGACGTAGCCGGCGTGGCTGATCGTCACGACCACCTCGTGCTCGGCGATGAGGTCGGCCATGTCCAGGTCCGTCACCTCGCCCTCGATCGTGGTACGGCGCGGGTCGGCGTACTTCTCCTTCAACTCCAGCGTGTCCTCGCGGATGATGTCCAGCACCCGCGCCTCGTCGGCGAGAATCATCTCGTAGCCTTCGATCTCTTCCAGCAGCGTGGTGTACTCCGACACCAGCTTCTCGATCTCCAGCCCGACGAGGCTGATCAGTTGCATGCGACCGATGGCCTCGGCCTGCACGCGGGTGAGCGTGATCTCGCCGTTGGGGCTGGCGGCCACGGCGTCCCTGAGTCGCTGGGGGATCTGCACGGCGTAGGGGTGATCCTCGGGGATGCGGAAGCCGCGCTCCATCAGCCGCTCGATCGCTTCGTCGCGCGTCTTGCTGGTGCGGATGAGCTTGATCACCTCGTCGATATCGCAGACGGCGTAGATCAGGCCTTCGCGCAGGTGGGCCTTCTGCTGGGCTTCGCGGAGCAGGTGCCGCGTCCGCCGGCGAATGACCTCCTTGCGGTGGTCGATGAAGTACGACAGGATTTCGAGGATGCTGAGCGTGCGCGGCTGGCGGTGGACCAGCGCGATGTTCATGATGCTCACCGTCGACTGCAGGCCCGTGTACTGGTAAAGCTGATTGAGCACGACCTCGGGGTCGGCCCCCCTCTTGCATTCGACGACCAGCCGCATGCCGTCGCGACCGGAGTAGTCGTTGACGTCGGCGATGTCCTTGATGCGTTCGGACTTCACGCATTCGACGATCTGGTCGATGATCGTGGTCTTGAGAATCTGGTAGGGGATCTCGGTGACGACGATGAGGGGTCGGTTGAGCGCGCGGCCGCGCTTGTCTTCGGTTTCAAAATGGGTGCGGGCGCGAAGGACGACCTTGCCGCGGCCGGTGTGGTAGCCGTCGACGACGCCCCTGCGGCCGCAGATGATGCCACCGGTCGGGAAATCGGGGCCCGGGATGATCTGCATCAGTTCAGGCAGATCCATTTCGGGGTTGTCGATCATGGCGACGATCGCGTCGCAGACCTCGCCGAGGTTGTGCGGCGGCATGCTGGTGGCCATGCCGACGGCGATGCCGACCGCGCCGTTGACCAGCAGGTTGGGGAACTT
>CAYYPN010000320.1:0-3436 GCA_964473545.1 uncultured Planctomycetaceae bacterium | reverse complement strand
CCGCACATCGGGTTCCCCCACGCCGGCTATTGCCTGCTGGGGATCAACAATCGCGACCTGCGGACGATGACGACCGACCTGCAGCACACCCTGCGGGTCATGGACATGGTCGAGGATCAGAGCATCCTCGTCAGCGAGTCGGGCATCGGCACGCACGACGATGTCGTCCGCCTTCGTGAAGCCGGCGTCAACGCGATCCTGGTCGGCGAACATCTGATGAAGCAGCCGGATGTGGAGCAGGCGCTGCGGATGTTGCTCCACGGCCAGGTTGATGGGTGATGGGAGATGACCGATCTCACCCGATCTTTCTTCGGGTCATCGCCCTGCGCATGTCGCGGTCGGCTTCCTTGCGTTTGATGCTTTCGCGTTTGTCAGCCTGGCGTTTGCCCTGGGCGACGCCGAGCTCGATCTTGGCGATGCCGCGGTTGTTGAAATACAGCGTCAGCGGCACCAGCGTCGTCCCCGATGCGGTGGTCAGGCCCATCAGGCGTTCGATCTCCCGCTTATGCGCCAGCAACTTCCGGGGGCGCTTGTTCTCGTGCGCGGTAACGGGCGCGTTGTGATAGGCGGCGATGTCCATGTCATGCAGCCACAACTCGCCGCTGCGGGGATCGACGCGGGCGAAGGACTCGTTGATCGACGCGCGGCCGTGGCGGATGCTCTTGACCTCACTGCCCTGCAGGGCGATACCGACCTCGAAGGTCTCGAGGATGTGGTAATCGTGCCGAGCCCGGCGATTGACAATGCGCGGGTTGAGGTTGCTCTTGGCCATAACCCATCTAGGATAGCGGCTTTCCCACCCGCGAGGCCATGCCGTGAGCGTTGAACATGACCTGCCGTTCGATCCGACCCATGGGTACGGCCTGGACGTGCTGCTGAAAGTCGGCTGGCCCGACGAGCCGGAGGATTTTGTCGAGTTCTGGACTAAAACCTATCGGCAGGCGAGGCAGATCCCCTTGAACATCACGCATCGCCAGGTCGAGTGCGCCAACGATGCGGTGGAACTGTACGAGGTCGAATACGACTCATGGGACGGCGTGCGCATCGGCGGGTGGCTGGTCAAGCCCTGCGACGTGCCGATCAACCGCGGGGTCGTGATGGCCCACGGCTACGGCGGGCGCGAAGCGCCGGACCTTGATCCGCCTGGCCCGCCGTGCGCGACGCTGCAACCCTGCGCGCGCGGGTTCCATCGCTCGGCTCACCCGGACCTGCCGGACACGTCCAAGGTGCACGTCATGCACGGCATCGAAAACCGCGAGACTTACATCCATCGCGGATGCGTCGTCGATTACTGGCAGGCGATCTCGGCGTTGATGGAACTGGCGCCGGAAACCGCGACGCACATGCACTTCATCGGCGGCAGCTTCGGCGGCGGACTCGGGGCCAAGGTCATGGCGTGGGACCATCGCATCGAACGCGGGTTCCTGCGCGTGCCGAGCTTCGGCAACCATCCCCTGCGGGTGACGCTCACCTGCACCGGCAGCGGCCAGCCGATCCAGGAACACTGTCGCAACCATCCCGAGGTTCTCGACGTGCTCAAGTACTACGACGCGGCGATCCACGCCCGGCACATCCGCATCCCGGTGTTCTGTTCCTGTGCTTTGTTCGATCCGGCGGTGCCGCCGGCGGGACAGTTCGCCGTGTACAACGCCCTGCCCGGCGAGAAACAACTGCACGTCCGCCAGGCCGGTCATTTCGATCATCCGGCCAACGCCGAGGACGACCGTAAAACGCGCCAGATGCAGGATGCGTGGTTCGCCCTGGATTGACCGGACCCGGTCAGCCGATGCCGCACTGCTGGAGCAGGCCGTGCAACTGATCGCGGCCGGCTTTGTCCATCTCCACCAGCGGCAGGCGCACCTCGCCGCTGTCCATGCCGGCGTAGGCCATGGCCGTCTTGATCGGCACCGGGTTTACCGCCAGCTTCAGGCAGGCGCTGCACAACGCGAACAGTTCAGCATGCACCTTTCGCGCCTCGGCAAGGTCCCCCTTGGTCGCGGCGTCGGTCAGCGCCCGCACCCGGGCGGGCATCAGGTTGGCCAGCACGCTGATCACGCCCGACGCCCCGACGCTCATCAGCGGCAACGTCAGCGAATCATCGCCCGATACGATCGTGATGTCGCAGAGTTGTCGAATCTCGCTGGCCGCGTCGAGCGAACCGGTCGCTTCCTTGACCGCGACGATGTTGGGGTGCTCGGCCAGGCGCGCGATCGTCTGCGGGGTCATGCCCACGACGCATCGGCCCGGAATGTTGTACAGCACGACCGGCAGATCGACGCTGTCGGCGATCGTCATGAAGTGGCGGTACATCCCTTCCTGCGAGGGCTTGTTGTAGTAGCCGGTCACCTGCAGCGTGGCGTCGGCGCCGGCGGCCTTGGCGTGCCTGGTCAGCCGCAGGGCCTCGGTGGTCGAGTTGGACCCGGCCCCGGCGATCACCGGGACGCGCCCCGCCGCCGCCTCGACGACGAGGTCGATCACGCGTTCGTGTTCCTCGTGGCTGAGGGTCGGGCTTTCGCCGGTCGTGCCGCACGGCACAAGCCCTTCGATGCCCTGGTCGATCTGGAAGTTGACGTTGTCTTTGAGCCGCTGCTCGTCGAGTTCGTTGTGACGAAACGGACTGACCAGAGCGGTGATGGCGCCGGTGAACATGGCCGAACCTCGCGTGCGTTGGTGAAGCGGAACGTTTGCCAAACGCACAAGCTACGGCCATGGGCGACCGCATGCAACGACGGAGGCTGGTTCGAGAAAGGTGGGCGTTATTCCTTGGCCGGCTCGGTCCTGGCCGCAGCGGCGGGGCGCGAATCGGGCACGCGGATCGCCGTGCCGCAGGCACTGCAACGTATCGCCTTGCCACGGGTGCTGGCCGGCGCCACGAGAATGCGGCGACACTTGAGATTCGGGCACAACAACCGGATCATCTGACCACTCACGTCGCTAACTCCTCGTCGGCACTCCTTGCCAACAAAGCCAACCATCAGCGAGTATCGGCAGACGCCGCGGGCGACTTGATTGAAATGATCACGCCGGCCCTGGGCGAAGCGAAGGGCCGGCGTGGACGATACAATACGACCCGCCTCACGGGGCCGTAGCTCAACTGGGAGAGCACTAGCTTTGCAAGCTAGGGGTTGCCGGTTCGATCCCGGTCGGCTCCATTAGGGCGAGCGAGTCCCCGCGACTTGTCTCTCGTCTTCGCAAAGCCCACGGATGGCCATCCGTGGGCTTTCTGAGTTTGGGCTTCCGGGGGTGGCGCCGCAGTGGCACTGCTTCGGGTGCAAGGCTGGCCAGGCGGAGCATGCGGCCGACGTGGGCGACCGACTGCGCCAGAACGCGTCATCTGACGAATGCCCGCGACAGCAGTAAGATGCCAGCATGACTTTTTCGCGGGCCCTCTGAATTTTTGTCCTGTTGGCGGGTCCGTTGCCAACGAACGTTAAAT
>CAYYPN010000319.1:0-3450 GCA_964473545.1 uncultured Planctomycetaceae bacterium | reverse complement strand
ACCGCCGTCATCTGACGGCCGACTGCACGCTGATCCCGCTGCCCGGAGCTCCACCCGATCGAAAACCTCTGGCATTACCTGCGCAGCCACTACGGGTCCAATCGCTCATTCGATGACTACGACGCCCTGCGAGAAGCCGGCTGCGACGCATGACAAGCCACATGGCGGTGATGCGCGAGCAAAAGAGCGGCCGAATCGTGAACATCGGCTCGATCGTCGCCCAGCGGGGGCGATGTACGGCCGGGTCCATTACGCAGCCAGCAAGAGCGGGATGATCGGCTTCACCAAGACGCTGGCGCTGCACGAGGCACCCATGGGCATCACCGTCAACCTCGTCGCTCCGGGCGTGATCGAAACGGAGTTGATCCACGAGGCCCACGATGATGCATCGCTGGGCGAACTGGAGCGGAGCATCCCGCTGGGGCTGGGCACGCCGCGCGACGTGGGGCTGGCGGTGGCGTTTCTCTGCGGCGAAGGTGGACGGTATATCACCGGCGCGACGCTCGACGTCAACGGGGGGATGTACCTGCGATGAGCCATGCGTTGGACACCGCGGCACTCGGGGTGACGGTCGATGCGGCCGGGCGTTTGCAGCGGTTGGTCTGCAAGCCCACCGGCCACGACTACGCATCGGGCGGGCCGCTCTGGCGGCTGTATTACGAGCGGGGCGAGCGGCGGCAGGAAACGGTTGCCGCCACGGATGTATTGGCCCGGATCGAGCACGACGGCGACACGATACGGCTGCAATACGACGCGCTGCCGACGCTACTGGACGGCACACCGCCAATTGCGATGACCTTGCGGCTGTGGCTGGAAGGCGATGAGTTGCACGCCGACGCCGAGATATGCAACCACACCGCCGATGTGTTGATCAAGGAGTTGCAGTTCCCTTTGGTCGGCGGGCTGAACCTGAGGCCCGATCAGGCACTGATCCACACCGCCTACGGCGGCTGTCGGCACCCCGATCCGCGCCGATTCATCCGCGACCGCTACCCCCCCACGCACCACTGGTACTGCAACGAAGATCATGAGGGGTTGCAGGTGCAGCATGTGTACCCCGGCTCCCAGGCCGCGTCGAACTGCTTCGTCTTTGCCGGCGAACGGCAGGGCCTCTACTTCGGCAGCCACGACGCGACCTTCCGCAACACCGTCCACCTGTGGCGGCTGGCGGGCGACGATCTCGAAGCGGGCTTCGCCAAGCACCTGTTCCTGCGGCCGGGCGAGTCGATCACGATCGACGGCTATGTGCTCAGCGCCTACATCGGCTCGTGGCACGCCGCGGCGGACAAGTATCGCGCATGGGTCGACCAGTGGTACCGCCCGTTGCCCAAACCCGACTGGTTGACCTGCGACGTCGGGGCGTTCCGCGGCTGGCAGCGGCTGATCATGAAACAACAGAACGGCCGCGTGCTGTTCCCCTACGACGCGATGCCCCGCATCTTCGACCACGGCCAGGCGGCGGGCCTCAACAGTCTGTTCATGTTCGGCTGGTGGCCCGGCGGGATGGACCGCGGCTATCCCGACTACCGGCCCGACGAAGCGCTGGGCGGCGAGCAGGTCCTGCGCGACAACATCCGCCGCTTTCAACAAAGAGGCGGCAGCGTCATCCTCTACGCCAGCGGCCGGCTGGTGGACCGCGACACGGAATTCTTCAAGCGGCACGGCCCGGCGCTGACCATCAAGACCCGCGGCGGGGCTCAGGCCCGCGATTTCTACCTCTTCAGCAATACCGCGACTTACGAACGCTTGTACGGCGCGGTCGAGCTGTCGCCGATGTGTCTGGACTGCCCGCAATGGATCGATCAGCTCAAGCGGGTCATCGACCTTGCGGCCGACTACGGCTGCCGGGGCGTTTTCTTCGATCAGCTCGGGCTGCAGGAATACCCGTGCTGCGATCCGACGCACGGCCACCCGGTCCCTTACCTCACGCAGACGCGGGGCAAACGCCGGGTGATCGCCGAGCTGCGCGACCACGCCCGCCGCCGCGACCCGCAAATGGCTCTTGGGGTCGAGGTGTTTGCCGACGCGGTGGGCGAGTTCTTCGACTTTGTCCATGGCCTGTATCACCAGAACTACATCGCCACCAACCCCGACTATCGCGACCGTGGTGAGAAACCGCGGGTGACCGGCTTCGTGGATTGGATGCGCTATGTGTACCCCGATGTCATCATCAGCGACCGGGACATCCGCGATGAGAACGACTTTGAGCGCCGAGCGAACCTCGCGCTGACCCGCGGTCTGATGCATGATGTGGAGGTCTTCCGCTGCCGACGCACGATCGCCGCCGCGCCGAACTATCAGCGGCACCTCGCGGCGATCAACGCTTTGCGTGAACGACACGCCGACCTGCTGATGCGCGGCACCTACCGCGACACGCTGGGCTTCACGATCGACAACCAAGACATCGACGCCCGCGCGTTTCGCGCCGATCGGCGGCTGGGTGTCCTGCTCACCCAGAGCCATCTCGACGCCGCGTCTGCCACGCTGCGCGTCTCCGGCGGGCGGTTCGTTCAGTGCGACGGGTTCGGCGACTATGAAGTTTCACCGGAAGGCAATTGCGCGGGCGTGCGGGTCGAGCGGCACGCGGTGGCGCTGGCGATCTTCGAGCTCGACGGAGACCACGCCGCATGAAGATCACCGCCATCGAAACCCTCGTCTGCCACGCCTACCGCACGAACTGGGTCTTTGTGAAAGTGCGGACTGACGCAGATATCCACGGCGTCGGCGAGTGTACGCTCGAATACAAGGAGCACGCCGTCTGCGGCGCGGTGAAGGATGTCGAGCGTGTGCTACTGGGTCGCGACGCCCGGCAGATCGAGCGAATCTGGCACGACCTCTATCGTGATGCCTACTGGCGCGGCGGTCCGGTGCTGATGAGCGCGTTGTCGGGGATTGAGATGGCGTTGTGGGACATCAAGGCCAAGGCCTTGGGCGTGCCGGTGTACGAGCTGCTGGGCGGCAAGGTGAGGGATGCCGTGCCGTGCTACGCCAACGGGTGGTTCGCTCCGGCCAGGACGCCCGACGAGTTTGCCGCCAAAGCCCGCGAGGCGGTCGCCGCCGGGTTCGCCGCGCTCAAGTGGGACCCCTTCGGCAGCAGCTACCTGACCCTGACGCGGCTCCAGCTTCACGAAGCTTTGGCGTGCGTCGGCGCTGTGAAAGAGGCGGTCGGCGACCGCGCGGAACTGTTGATCGAGGGCCATGGCCGATTCGACGTGGCCACGGCGATCCGTGCGGCCCGCGCGCTCGAACCGTTCGACATCCTGTGGTTCGAGGAGCCCATCCCGCCGGACAACCTCGATGCCCTGGCGGAGGTCAAACGATGCAGCCGGGTGCCCATCGCCGCGGGCGAGCGGGTGTACAGCCGCTGGGACTACGCCCGCTTCTTCGAGCTGCGCTGCGCCGACTACGCCCAGCCCGACCCCAGCCACGTCGGGGGCCTGGGCGAGCTGA
>CAYYPN010000318.1:0-3456 GCA_964473545.1 uncultured Planctomycetaceae bacterium | reverse complement strand
CGCCGCGCCGCTGCTGACCTGCGGTTGCACGAACACGACCGACGCGCCGGACGCGCGGGCCTGACGCTGCAGCGCGGTCAGTTGCTGATCGGTCGGCTCCTTGCCTTCGATCTCGATGGCAACCTGCTCCAGGCCGAACTCGTCGGCGAAGTAGCCCCAGGAGGGATGGAAGACGAAGAACGCCCGGCCGGCATACGGACCGAGCATCCCGGCGATCTGTGCCTGCAGGTGGTCGAGCGCCTGCTGGAGTTGCCCGAGATTCGTCCGGTACGCGGCCGCATGGTCGGGATCGATCTCGCACAGCGTGCCGGTGATCGTGTCGGCCTGAAGCTTCAACAGGCGCGGGCTGGTCCAGATGTGCGGGTCCTTGCCCTCGGCCCCGGAAAGATGCGCATGGTCGTGCGCATGGTCGTGATCGTGGTCCGCCTCGTCATCGTGGTGGTGCTCGGCCATGTCGCGCAGCACGATGCCCCGGCGTGTGTCGACGATGCGAATCTGTCCGCGCACGGCGACCGCCTCGAACCACGACCCGCGCTCGGCCGGGACCCCGATGCGAAAGTACACCCCCGCGCTCATGAGCCGGCTGATCTGACGATCGGTCGGCTGATACGTCGCCGGACTCGACCCGGCGGGCACGGTCACCAGCACCTCGAACCGATCACCGGTGATTTGTTCGACCAGCCATTTCTGCGGCGCGATCGTCACGGCGAGCGCCGGGCGTTCGGGCGCTGCCGGCCCCCGCGTGCAGGCATGCAGCACCAGCGCCGCCAGGGGCGCGCCCACGGCCAGCACGCTCAAAATGGCCAGGATGCGACGGATCATGTCGGACATGCTATGCTAACGAGATAGGATTATCAATAATCTGCGCCCGGGCTGATGCGTCAAGCCCACGGATGGCCATCCGTGGGCTTTGCCGAAGTGGAGCGGATGGGGATCGAACCCACAACCTCGTCGATGCGACCGACGCGCTCTCCCAATTGAGCTACCGCCCCTTCGTGGGACCTGACAGTTTACGCCCGCCCTGTCACACCGACAAGGGGTGAATCGAACCCCTTGGACTTGAACGAACCGGCTCTGCCGTCGACACTTGCACGGATGGCCAGGAGCGCCCACGACACCCCGGCGATGCGGCAGTACCGCCGCTTCAAGCAGGAGCATCCGGATTGCCTGCTGCTGTTCCGCATGGGCGACTTCTACGAGCTGTTCTACGACGACGCGAAAACGATCAGCCAGGCGCTGGGGCTGACGCTGACCCAACGGACCGAGGGGATCCCCATGGCCGGGGTGCCCTACCACCAGTTGGACAACTATCTCCGCCGCCTGCTCAAGGCCGGGTTCCGCGTGGCGGTGTGCGACCAGATCGAGGACGCGGCCCAGGCCAAGGGACTGGTTGAACGCGACGTGACCCGTGTGGTCACCCCCGGCACGCTTACGGATGAATCGTTGCTGGAGGAAGGCCGGGAGAATCCGCTGGCGGCGGTGGCGTTTGCCGATGACGCGCATGCGGCGGTGGCGCTGGTCGAGTTGAGCACGGGGACGTTTCGCGTGGCGGAACTGGCCGGGGATGCGTTGCGCGACGAGATGGTGCGGCTGGCGCCGAGCGAGTTGTTGCACGTCGAGACGGCGACGGGCCAGGCCCCGCCGCGTGTGGTCGCGCTGGCCGAGGCGATCGGTTGTTCGCTCACGGCCCGGCCGAGCTGGCAGTTCCGCCAGGCCGAGGCCCGCGAGGCGCTGGCGCAGCAGTTCGGCGTGGCGACGCTGGCGGGGTTCGGGCTGAGCGATGAGCAGCCGGTGATCGGCCCGGCCGGGGCGGTGGTGCGTTACCTGATGGAGACGCAGCAGGCGAGCGATGGTCGGCTGGCGCACCTGCGTCCGCCGCGCCGGTTCGAGCCGACCGATCACATGATCGTCGACGCGGTGAGCCTGCGGTCGCTGGAGGTCGAGCGGACGATGCGCAGCGGCGACGTGAGCAACAGCCTGCTGGGCGTGCTCAACGACTGCCGCACCGCGATGGGCAAGCGGACCCTGCGGCACTGGCTGTGTTACCCGCTGCGGCAGCGCGACCCGATCGAACGGCGGCAGGAGGTCGTGGCGACGGTCGCCGCCGATCCGCGATTGAGCGAGGACCTGGTTGCCGCGCTCAAGCAGGTGCAGGACGTGCAGCGCATCGCGTCGCGCATCGCCATCGGGCGCCCCAGTCCGCGCGACATCGTGGCGCTGGGCGAATCGGCGGCGAGCGTCGATGCGCTGGCGGACCTGGTGAGCGTGGGCGAAGCGTTCGCGCCGATGCGGCAGGTGCTCCAGCGCGTGGGGCCGACCCTGCGGGCGTTGGGGGAGCATGTGAGTGCGGCGTGCATCGACACGCCCCCGGCGCACCTGCGCGACGGCGGGCTCATCCGCGATGGTTACGACAACCAGCTCGACGAGTACCGCGGTCTGCAGCGCGACTCGAACACCTGGCTGGCCGATTATCAGAAACAGCTCATCGACGAGACCGGCATCGAACGCCTCAAGGTCGGGTTCAACAAGGTGTTCGGGTACTACATCGAGGTGTCGGCGGCACAGGCGTCGAAGATGCCCGATCGGTTCACGCGCAAGCAGACGTTGAAGAATGCCGAGCGATACATCACGCCGCAGTTGAAGGAGTTCGAGCACAAGGTGCTCAGCGCCGAGTCGAAAGCGATCAGCCGGGAGCAGGCGCTGTTCGATCGGCTGGTGAAGGAGGCGGCGGCGGGTCTGGACGACCTGCTGGCGTTTGCCGAGGCGGTGGCGGAGCTGGATGTGCTGTCGTGTTTTGCGCGGCGTGCGGTCAAGCGCGGGTATGTCCGGCCGACGATCGTGGACGAGCCGGTGCTGCACATCGAAGCCGGTCGGCACCCGGTGCTGGCCGAGACGCTGGCGGATCAGTTTGTGGCGAACGACGTGGGGTTGGGGCCGCGGGGTGAAGGCGAAGAGGCGAGCGGCGCGACGCTGGCGTTGATCACCGGGCCGAACATGGCGGGCAAGTCGACGTACATCCGGCAGGCGGCGCTGCTGACGTTGATGGCGCATACCGGGTCGTTCATTCCGGCGGAGGCGGCGACGATCGGACTGACCGATCGCATCTTCACCCGCATCGGCGCCAGCGACGAGCTTCACGCCGGGCAGTCGACGTTCATGGTCGAGATGGTCGAGACGGCCAACATCTGCCATCACGCCACCGCCGGGAGTCTGGTGATTCTCGACGAGATCGGGCGAGGCACGAGTACGCTCGACGGGTTGAGCCTGGCGTGGGCGATTGCCGAGCACCTGGCGCGGCGGGGTTGCCGCACGCTTTTCGCGACGCACTACCACGAGCTGACGTCGCTGGCCGAGGAGTTTGCGAATGTGGCGAATTTGAACGTGGCGGTGCGCGAGTGGGCGGAGGAGGTGGTGTTTCTGCACAAGATCGTCGAAGGCGCGGCCGACAAGAGCTAC
>CAYYPN010000317.1:0-3475 GCA_964473545.1 uncultured Planctomycetaceae bacterium | reverse complement strand
GGCGCCCACAAGGACGTCGAACACGCCCAGAAGGCGATGACCCACCTGAGCAGCCCCACCTACCGCCCCCACAAGGCGGCGGCCGAGGTCTACGCCCGACTGTACGAACACTACCGCAAACTCCACGACGCTTTCGGCACGTCCGACTTCAAGGGTGAGCTTCACCGCGTGATGAAGGACCTGTTGGATATCCGCGACCAGGCGCGCCGCTGACGTGGCTTTGACCCGCTATCATGCGCGGCCCTGAACCTCGTGGAACCCCGGAGCATACGTATGATCGACGTAGTGATGATCGACGGTGACGGCATCGGACCGTCCATCAGTCAGGCCACGCGCCGGGTGCTGGACGCGGCGGGGGCGCCGATCACCTGGCACAACCATTCGGCCGGCCTGACCGCACTCGACAAGGGGCTCGACGTGTTGCCCGACAGCACCGTCGACGCGATCGCCAACACCGGCGTCGCCCTCAAGGGGCCCTGCACCACGCCCGTGGGCAAGGGGTTCACGTCGGTCAACGTTCAGTTGCGCAAGCGGCTGAACCTCTACGCCGCGGTGCGCCCGGTGCGCAGCCTCGAGGGCGTGCCGACCCGTTACGACAACGTCGACCTGGTCGTGATCCGGGAGAACACCGAAGGCTTGTACTCCGGCGTGGAGAACGAGATCACGCCCGGCGTCGTGACCAGCCTCAAGGTCGCCACCGAGCAAGCCTGCATGCGCATCGCCCGCTTCGCCTTCGACTACGCCGCCAAACGCGATCGCCGACGCGTCACCACGCTCCACAAGGCCAACATCATGAAGCTGACCGACGGCCTGTTCCTGCGGTGTGCCGAGCAGGTGCACGACGAGCAGTTCCCCAACGTCGAGTCGGACGCGATGATCATCGACGCCGCCTGCATGCGCATCGTCGAGAACCCCGGCCGCTTCGACATCCTGCTGTGCGAGAACCTCTACGGCGACATCGTCAGCGACCTGTGCGCCGGCCTCGTCGGTGGTCTGGGTGTGGTGCCGGGAGCGAATATCGGCGATGACTGCGCCGTGTTCGAGGCGGTGCACGGCTCGGCCCCCGACATCGCCGGCCAGGGCATCGCCAACCCCATGGCCCTGCTGATGAGTGCGGTGATGATGCTCAACCACCTCGCCGAGACGCGTAACGAGCAGGCCTGCGCCGACGCCGCCGAGCGGATCAAGATCGGCTACAACGCCGCCATCGCCGACGGCTGCAAAACCCGCGACCTCGGCGGCGCCTACGGCACCGAGGACTACGCCGACGCGGTCATCCAACGACTGGCATGATTCATGGGCTCCTTATGAGCCGATGATTCGTGAGCGCCGGTTGCACACCGACCGGACTTGTCCTCGATCACCGCATGCGTGACGTGACCCGGCTCACACCGCTGTTGCATCCTTCGGGGGATTGGGCCAGACTATAGCCCCCGACCCTTCCCCCCGCGAGCACGACCATGCCCAAGAACAAGAAGAAGAACACCGGCAAATCCAGGCAGACCCGGTTCTCACCCGACCCCAAGTGCAAGTTCACCTTCGGCCTGTGGACCGTCGGCAACCCCGGGCGCGATCCGTTCGGCGGGCCGACCCGCGACACGCTCCCGCCGTGGAAGATTGTCAAGCTCCTCGGCGATGTCGGCGCGTACGGCGTGAACTTCCACGACAATGATCTGGTCCCCATCGACGCGACGCCCGAACAGGCGACCGGCATCAAGACCGACTTCCGCAAGGCCCTCCGCGACACCGGCCTCAAGGTCCCCATGGCCACGACCAACCTCTTCGGCGACCCGGTGTTCAAGGACGGCGCCTTCACCAGCAACGACGCCAAGGTTCGTGCGTACGCGGTCCAGAAGACCATGCGGGCGATGGACCTGGGCGCGGAGTTCGGAGCGAAGATCTACGTCTTCTGGGGCGGCCGCGAGGGCGCGGAGACCGACGCGGCCAAGGACCCGGTTGAAGCGATCAAACGGATGCGCCAATGCATCAACTTCCTGTGCGAGTATTCCATCGCCCAGGGCTACAAGTACCGCTTCGCCTTCGAGGCCAAGCCCAACGAGCCACGCGGCCACCTCTACAACGCCGTCACCGGCAACTACCTGGCGTTCATCCAGACCCTGGATCATCCCGAGATGTGCGGCGTCAACCCGGAGGTTGCCCACGAGCACATGGCCGGCCTCAACTTCGTCCACCAGATCGCCGCGGCGCTCGACGCCGGCAAGCTCTTCCACATCGACCTCAACGACCAGGAGTTCGGCCGGTTCGACCAGGACTTCCGCTTCGGCTCGGTCAACCTCAAGCACGCGTTCTTCCTGGTCAAGCTGCTGGAAGACTACGGCTACAACGGCCCGCGCCACTTCGACAGCCACGCCTTCCGCACCGCCGACGCCAGGGACGTCAAGGCCTTCGCCGCCGGGTCCATGAAGACCTACATGATCCTCAAGGACAAGGCCCAACGCTGGAACAAGGACAAGAAGATTCAGTCGCTCGTCCAGCAGTTCAACCGCACCAGCCCCAGGCACGACAAGCTCACCGCCAGATTCACCAAGGCGAACATGAACGCGCTGCTCAAGGCGGGCTTCGATCGCGAGAAGCTCGCCGCCCAGCGGTTGCCGTACGAAGAACTGGACCAGCTCACGATGGAACTGCTGATGGGCGTGCGGTGAAAGGTGAAAGGCTGAAGGTAAAAGTCAGAAGTTGAGGCCGAGTCGAGCGCCGGGATTTTCCTTCTGGCTTCATCTTGCAACTTGATTCTTGTCAGCAGGGGGGTGGGGGGTGCGGACAACTCCTCGCGTAACGCGAGGCTGATGCGTCAGATATGCGCGCATGGATCGGCACCAGGATCGTGTCATGTCTGACATTGGCGAAAATTTTTTGCCGTCGCGGCATAGTCCGCCCCCCAAAGCAGTTACCTCGCATGCGCTCGAGTCCGGCAGGTCCGTTCTGCCCGTCCGGCGCGCACAAACGTGACGCTTCGCCCCTTTATAGAAAGGGGGTTGCCATGAGCGACACCAACGACTCTCTGCCCGAAGCGTTTCAGAACTGCGAACAACTCGATCGCATCGTGCAACAACTCACAGAAGGTCAGCTCGATCCGAAAGAGCTGTCCGCCGAGGTCCGGCGCGGGTGCATCGAACATCTGGCCGGCCAGGCGCTGGCCAACACCGAGATCGCCCGGGTCATGCGCATCAACGAACGGACCGTCTACCGCGACCGCGCCCACACCCGGCAGGAGCAGGCGGTGGGCCCGGACGCGCGGCTGGGCGATGCGTTGCTCGGCGAGTTCGAGCGGCTCGTGGCCAGTTCGATCGCCCGGCTGACGCGTTTGAGCTGCGACCGGCAAAGCCCGCCGTACTGCCGCCTGTGGGCCGAGGAAGCGATGGTGCGCATGTATCACCGTTACATCGAGACGGCTCGCAAGATGCACTACCTCGAAGACGGCTCGCAACGGATCAAAGCCACCGAAACCACCGCC
>CAYYPN010000316.1:0-3482 GCA_964473545.1 uncultured Planctomycetaceae bacterium | reverse complement strand
GATGCTCAGCTACCAGGGCGGCATCCGCGTGCCCAGCTACACCGCGTCGAAGCACGGCGTGATGGGCCTGACCCGGATCATGGCCAACGAGCTGGCGCCGCACGGCATCAACGTCAACGCCATCGCCCCCGGCTATATGGCCACGGATAACACGCAAGCGCTGCGCGACGATCCGAAGCGCAACGCGGAGATCCTCGCCCGCATCCCCGCCGGCCGCTGGGGCGAGGCTGACGACCTCAAGGGCGCGGCGGTGTTCCTCGCCTCCGAAGCGTCGGCCTACCTGCAGGGCGCGACGATCCCCGTCGATGGAGGCTGGCTCTCCCGATGACCCCCGCCCCCGGAAATAGAATGTCCATGAAGCCCCTCGAATTGTCGGTCGGCTTGTACGACCATTACGAATCGCTTACGCAGGTTAAGCATTACTATGGCCTGCTGGCGATCTACGCCCTGTGTCGCACGGCCGAGCTGGTCGACGACCACGGCGCGCTGTTGGACCGCTGCCGCACGATCCTCGAAGGTTTTCCCGAGCGGATCGAACATCCGCGATACAACTTCCCCAGCTACCGCATCGGCGGGATTCCCCGGGCGTACATGCTGTATCGCGGGCGCATGACCGACGACCTGACGCGGCGATTCGTGGCGCATTATGCCCAGGAGATGATGCTCGCCAGCCGGGACCATAAGGGTCTGATGTGCAACCCGTATTCGCCGGCGAAGCAGCGGGTGTGGATCGACGTGGCGATGGCGGTGACGCCTTACCTGCTGTTCGCGGGGCTGGCGTTGGACGAGCGGCGCTACGTCGACGAAGCGGCCAAGCAGGGGTTGCTGCATTACGAGGAGTTTCTGAATCCGGACAACGGGCTGTTGCATCAGAGCCGTGAGTTCAACGGGCCCGGTCGTTACAGCGAAGACCACTGGGGCCGGGGCAATGGCTGGGGGTACATCGCGTTGACCGAACTGGTACAGCACCTGCCGGACGGTTCGCCGCACCGGGACAAGGCGGAGCGATACTTCAAGGACCTGTCGCGGGCGATATTGCCGCATCAATCCGAACGCGGCCTGTGGCGGCAGGAGGTCCCCCTCGAATCGGCGTGGGAGGAATCGTCGGGCACCGGGCTGATCCTCTACGGCTACGGCGTGGGCATGCGTTGCGGTCTGCTCGACCCGGCGACGTATCGACCGGCCTTCGACCGCGGCCTCGAGGGACTGCGGCGGCACTGCGTCAACGACGACCTGTCGACCGAACTGTGTTGCCCGGGTTGCCTGTGCCCCGGGGAAGGCGAGCGCAGTGGGACCGTGGCCGCCTACGTCGAGGACAAGCAACCCGTGCGCGACGACGGCCACAGCTTTGCGCCGATCATGCTCGCCCTGACCGAACAGGCCCAACTGCGGGACTAACCCATGGCTACGTTGACCGGCTCCGTCGGGATTCACGTTGCGACATCGGACACGGCGGTCGCCATGGCAGCCGATGACCTGCGGCAGGACCTGCATGCGGTGCTGGACGAAG
Source organism: uncultured Planctomycetaceae bacterium (assembly GCA_964473545.1). Classification (GTDB taxonomy): domain Bacteria; phylum Planctomycetota; class Phycisphaerae; order Phycisphaerales; family Zrk34; genus CAYWKS01. The sequence goes on along the minus strand of CAYYPN010000316.1, from coordinate 1,972 downwards.
CGCCGCATGATGCCGCCGCGAGCGATGCGACGATCGTCATCGACACCGATGCGCAACTCGGCATCGAGGCCTGGCGCATCACCGCCACGGGCGAGCAGATCAACATCACCGGCGGCGACGTACTGGGGACGACCTACGGCATTTACCGGTTCGCCGAGCGCATCCTCGGCATCGATCCGCTGTACTTCTGGAAAGACATCGCGCCCGCCCCCCGGAAGGAAGTGATCGTCGCGTCGCAGGTCATCGAATCGAGTAAGCCGACGTTTCGTTTCCGGGGATGGTTCATCAATGACGAGGACCTGTTGAGCGAGTGGCGACTCGATGGCGGGGCGCGGCATATCGACTACGCCTTCTACGACAAGGTCGTGCACACGAGCATCATCGACCGGGTGTGCGAGGCGCTGCTGCGGATGGGTGGAAACATGATGATCCCCGCGTCTTTCATCGACGTGATGAACCCGCCGGAGGCCGGGCTGGTTGCGCATTGCGTGAAACGCGGACTTTACGTGACGCAGCATCACATCGAGCCGCTGGGCGTGAGCCACTTCGGGTTCGAGAACTACTGGCGGGCGCGGGGGGAGGAACGGCGATTCGACTACTTCGCCGAGCCGGACAAGGTGCGGCAGTGCTGGCGCGAGTTTGCCGCGAAGTGGTGGGCGATCGCCGGTGAACAGGTGATCTGGCAGTTCGGTCTGCGCGGGCGGGGCGATGTGCCGGTCTGGAACAACGTCGCGGGCATCGATCGTCACAACGCGGGGCAATACATCTCGCAGGCGCTGGCCGAGCAATGGGACATCGTGAATCAACTGGATTCGCGTGACATCCCGCCGGCCACGACGACGTTGTGGATGGAAGGTTCGGCGTTGATGGCCGAGGGCTCGCTGAGGATTCCCGATAACGTGGCGATCATCTTCGCCGACGAGGGCCTGTCGCAGATGATGCAGGCGGACTTCGACCGGGCCCCGCGCCAGCCGGGCGTGGACTACGGCGTGTACTACCACTGTGCCTTCTGGTCGCGCGGCCCGCACCTGGCCCAGGGCACCCGCCCCCGGAAACTGCACGGGGAGTTTTCGCGCATCGTCGACAGGGGCGATACCCACTACGCCATCGTGAACGTCAGCAACATTCGTGAATTCGTGCTGGGCGTCGAGGCGTGCATGGCGTGCATGAACGACTACCCGGCCTACGACCCGGCGGCGCACATCGACCGCTTCGCCGGACCGGAGCTGGCGCCGTTGTACCGCGAATATCTCGACAGCCTGATCGATGCGTCCGACGACGTGATCACGCAGGACGCGGCGTTGTGGGTCACGATCGAACGACTCGTCCGCGACATCGGCCAGGGCGAAACCGACGAGCCATGGGACCATTACCGCCAACGGCTGCGTGTCGACAAACCCGAAGCATTCGGCGGACGTCTCGATGAAGCGATCGCGGGGTTCGACCGGATCGTGCAGCGTTTCGATGCATTGGGCCTGACCGAAGCTGGCCGCGGGTTCTACGAAGTGAATCTGCGATTACAATCGATCGTCATGCGGGAGTACTGCCGATGCGTGCAGGCGATGCGGCGGGCGCTGGTCGATCGCTCGGCGCTGGCCGAGGCCGAGGCGGCGCTGCGGGTCGTCCTCGACGAACGCCGGATCGCCGAGCGAGGCAAGTGGCGGCAGTGGTACCGCGGCGACCGCAAGGAAAACGTACCGCGCATGATCGACACGATCGGCCAACTCCAGGAGCAACCGGCATGAAGATCGAACACACCGCCTGCAACGTCACCGACCCCGTCGCCATGGCCGAGTGGTACGTGGCGAACCTGGACATGACGGTCGCGCGGTCGACCGGCGAGCCGGTGTTCGCCCACTTCCTCACCGACTCCAGCGGCAGCGTCATGATCGAGATCTACCGCAACGAAAAGGCCCCGGTGCCCGACTATGTTGCAATGGACCCGCTGGTGTTGCACCTGGCGTTTTTTGCT
>CAYYPN010000315.1:0-3488 GCA_964473545.1 uncultured Planctomycetaceae bacterium | reverse complement strand
TGCCGACGCAGGCGCCGACGGCGTCGACCTTGGAGTCGATCGAGCTGACCGCGACCTTGGTGCGATGGCCGGGCTCGCGGGCCAGGGCCTTGATTTCGATGATCCGCTCGTTGACCTCGGGCACCTCGACCTCGAAGAGGCGGCGGATGAACTCCGGGGCCCCGCGGGACAGGACGATCTTGACCTGGCTGCCGGTGTCGCGGACGTCGAGGATCATGCAGCGGACGCGCTCGCCGGGCATGTGCTGCTCGCCGGGAATCTGCTCGGAACGGGGCATGAACCCCTCGGCCCGGCCGATCTGCACGACCAGGGCGCCGCCTTCATAACGTTGCGCGGTGCCGGTGATGATCTCGCCGACCCGGTCGCTGTATTCGGTATAGATGCTGGCGCGTTCATCCTCGCGGAACTTCTGGATCATGACCTGCTTGGCGGTCTGGGCGGGGATGCGGCCGAGTTTGGCCAGGGGGATTTCTTCGCCGTTGTGGAAGATGCGGATCTGGCCGGTGAAGCGATCGACCTCGCAGGTGAACTCCTCGGTGTCCGGCGCGGCGAAGTGCTTGCGCGCGGCCGACACCATCGCCTGCTCGATGTCGGTGAACAGCGATTCCTTGTCGACGTTGCGCTCACGGGCGATCGAGTCGATGATCCGCAGCATTTCGGGACTGTTGGTGCTCACGATGTTCGATTCCCAGGTTGTCGATCGCCTCCGGCGATCTGTTTAGTTGTCGAGCCCACGGCGGCGGGCTCAGGGCCGGGAAGCGGTGGCTCATTGCCTCCGACGCGGTAAAACGACAGGCCACGGCATCCTGTCAAAGGACCGTGGCCTACGAGTAAGAGGCTCTCGCCGCGCGGTCGCCGACGATGAGCCACAGAATGATCGCGTTCGATCATCCGCCCATCGCCGTCTCCCCTTCCGCGGCCCGCATGGACCGCTGATTGCCACGGCGCAGCACGGTTTGGCGCGTCTGGCGCGTCATCGCCGGCTGTCCGACTCGTAGGCCTTGACGTTCATCAGCGTCCGGCTCCCATAACGCGACCGATCCCCATGACCGGCCGCTTCACGTTAAGTCCCTCATTATCCGCGAAATGGCCCTTGAGTGTCAACCCGACCACCCGAAATTCCAGGGCAATCGCATCTGGGGCGCGAGCCGGGGGCGTTCGGCGCTTGTCAGGCCTGACGCTGGGCGGTGGCGTTTGGGTAAATCGGGGCTGCCGAGCCACGCTACGCTGGACCGGGTGTTCGCCCGGCGGGACCCGTTGGCGTTGGAGGCGTGCTTCATCCGGTTCACGCCGGGCGGTGGCCGAGGCGTCGGGCGGGCCGGCCCCGAGCGTCTGCTTGAGGCGACGCGTGGCCTTGAACTGCTCAAGAACGCCGATGCCGACACCACCCGCAAGAGCATTAAAGCCCGACGCAAGATCGCCGGATGGGACCACCCGTTCCTATTCCAACGCGTCACCGGAATCGGCCCTGTGCGATGACCCTGCCGACCCATGCCACATTTCCCGGCGTCCATCTTCCCGGATGCCGTAGAATATTCTCGACGAATACATTGACACCTGACAGACGCCCCGTCCGGGTCGCGTCTGTAGACAGTTGAGGGCCACTTCCAGCCCGGGGCTGATCGGGCGTAAGGAGACGACGAACATGACGAGCCACATGCGACGCAACCGCTGGATCACGTGGGGCCTGATCGCGGGGCTGTGCCTGCTGGTCGCCGCCCCCGCCGGTGCGGAGGAGCGGCTGCGGATGTGGGGCACGCCCCCGCGTGAGAAGCCGCATTTCACCAAGGCCGCCGAGACCTTCCCGCCTCTGCCGCTGCCGGTGGTTCCGCAGCGTCGGACCGAGAAGAAGCGACCCCCCGCCGCCCCGAAGCTCATCGCCAACGTCAAGGATTTCAGCTTCAACGGCTGGCAGGGCTCGCCCGGGGCGGTGCAGACGCTGCTCCGCTCGGCCCAGCAGAAGCTGGAGATGTGGTACGGCTGGGAACAGCTCGACATCGACACCGTCGTCCGCAAGCACCAGGCCGACACCGCCCACCGCACCCCCATCCTCTACCTGTGCAGCTACTACCCGCTGAACCTGACCGACGCCCAACGCACCGCCCTGCAGAATTACGTCCTCAACGGCGGCACGCTGCTGATCAACTGCTGCGGGCAGGACGAGGCCTACGCCTCGGCCAAGGCGGAGCTTGAGAAGATGTTCCCCAAGCATCCCCTGCGCACGCTGCCGCTGGACCACCCGCTCTACCACAGCTACTTCGAGATCAAGCAGGTCGGCTACCCCACCCCCTCGCCCGACCCGACGGTCGAAGGCCCGGTCGTCCAGGGCGCGCCCCGCCTGCAGGGGATCGAACTCGGCACCCGCGCCGCGGTCATCGTCAGCTTCGAAGACCTCGCCTGCGGCTGGAACCAGTGGAATAACCCGTCCGTTCGCCGCGTCGATGCCACCGACTCGACCAAGCTCGGGTTGAACATCATCACCTACGTCACCGCCGAGCAGCGTTTCGCCGAGTTCCTCAGCCACACCCGCGAAGTCGCCGGGCCCAGCGTCCGCCCGCGCCAGCAACTGACGTTTGTCCAGGTCATCCACGACGGCAACTGGAACCCCAATCCGTCGGCGGTGCCGATGCTGCTCAAGGATGTGGCGTCGAACACGTCGGTGGCCGTGCGGTTTCAGCGCCAGACGATGCAGTTGCGCAACCCGGACCTTTTCAATTTTCCGATGCTGTACCTGACCGGGACGTTCGACCCGCAACTCGGACGAGACGAGCGGGCGATTCTGCACCGGTACCTGAGCAACGGCGGTGTGCTGATCGCCGACGCCGCGGCCGGTCGCACCGAGTTCGACCAGGCGTTCCGCAAGCTCTGCCAGCAGATGTTCCCCGACGCCTCGCTCGAACCGCTGCCGGCCGACCATGCGATCTACAAGGCATTCCACCAGATCGACCAGGTCGCGCTGAATCACGAACAGGGCCAGGCCCGGCCCCGCATCGAGGCGATCATGATCGGCGAACGGCCGGCGGTGCTGTACTCGCCGCTGGGTCTGAGCGACGGCTGGAGCCACCAGTTCAGCGCCTACGCCCGCTGCTACGAAGCCCGCGATGCGCTGAAGCTGGGGACGAACATGGTCGTGTATGCGATGCAGTAAGACAAAAGACAGAAGGTAGAAGGTAGAAGGCAGAAGGTAGAAGGTAAAAGGCAGAAGCGTGAAGTGAATCGCAACGGGGTTCTGGATGGAGTTGTCATGACGCAAGTGACCGACGCAACGGCGCAAGAGGGGCTCGAGTTAGTCAAACGATTCGGCGCAACGCATCAGCAGATGCGCAGCGAGATCGCCAAGCGGATCATCGGCCAGACGCGGGTGCTCGACGACCTGCTGACCGCGATCTTCGCCCAGGGCCACGCCCTGCTGATCGGTGTGCCGGGGCTGGCCAAGACGCTGATGGTCTCGACCATCGCCGACGTGCTGGACCTGGACTTTCACCGGA
>CAYYPN010000314.1:0-3506 GCA_964473545.1 uncultured Planctomycetaceae bacterium | reverse complement strand
GGTAGTCCTTGCGGAGCGGGTGGGCGGGGTACTTTTCCCAGGTGAGGATGCGGCGGAGGTCGGGGTGGCCGTCGAAGCGGATGCCGAACATGTCGAACACTTCACGTTCCAGCCACTCGGCCCCGGGCCACAGGTCCGTGACCGTCGGCAGGTGCAGTTCGGGGTCATGTTCGGTGCCGGAGGTGTCGACGCTGGGGTCGAGGCCGACCTTGACGAACAGCCGATCGGCACTGGCGGTGCGGACGAGGTTGTAGACCACGGCGAAGCGATGCTCGGCCCCCGGATAGTGCAGGTAGTCGAGGCCGGCGATGTCGGACAGGAAGTTGTAGCCGCACTCGGGGTCGTTTTTGAGAAAGCTCAGCAGCTCGTGCAGCAGATCCCTGGGGCAGAGGACGGTGGTCATGCCGCGGTACTGGCCGGCCCGCAATCGGCGCCCGGCGAACCGGGTCTTGATCCGGGCCATGCTCGGATGCTCCGGCAGCTTCGGCTCGGGCGTCTGGCCCTGCTGCGTCCCGACCTGGTTGGCTGGTTGCTCAGTCATGGCGGCCCATTAAAGCGGGGCGAACCGGCGGAAGCAAACGGCGGACGAACCGGCAAGACGCCAAGAGGGAAGAGAGGCAAGAGATTGGGATTTCAGATTTCAGGACCACGCTGCAACTGATCCTGAAAACTGAAATCTTAAAACTGAAATCTCAATCTCTTCCCGCCTGGCGTCTTGCCGGTTGAGTCACACCTGCGACCAGTCAAACACCGTCCCCAACAGTTTCCGGGGGTGGTCGCGTAAGGTTTGGTAAATCGCCGGGGCCTGCGACACGGGGACGACATCGCGAATCATGGGGCCGACGTTGATCGCGCCCGCCGCGGCCAGGCGGACCAGTTGCAGCAGGTCATCCCGACGGAAGTGAGTCGTATGATGGATTTCGATGCGGCGGCTCTGGGCGAGCAGGCATTTGTAGTTGACCGCGAACCGGCCGGCACAGAGGAACAGCCGCCCGCCGGGGCGCATGATCGCCAGCAGGTCGTTGAGGATCTCAGCCCCGGAGTCTTCGATGACCACGTCGAACCCGGGGTCGGCCAGCGCGGGCCAGGGATCGTCGCCGGTGATGTGCACGGTCTGGCGTACGCCGGCCTGCTGCGCGACTTCCAGGCGGTCGGTGCTGGTGTTGGCCAGGACGGTTTCAGCGCCGAGGGCCTGGGCGATCTGGGCGGCGAACTGGCCGATCACCCCGGCCCCGACGACCAGCACGCGATCGCCCACGCTGGTGCGCGCCCGGCGCACGTCGTGCATACTGACACCACCCACTCCAAAAAGGGCCGCGTGCGTCGGGTCCACTTCCGGGGGCAGTACGGCGGTGAGTTGGGTCGGGCTGTCGAGGTCGGCCACGTTGCACCGCAGGTGCGAGGCGTGATGTTTGAAGTTGCCGTTAAACACGCGGTCGCCGACCTGGTAGCCGGTGACGTCGGGGCCGACCTGTTCGATGATCCCGACGGTCTGGTAGCCGCAGCGGCAGGGCCACTTGCGCGGGCCGTAGGGACCGCCCATGAGGAACGAGCGTTCGGTGCCGTTGGTCATGCCGGTGTATTCGCTGCGAACGAGCACCTGCCCGGGTCCGCACTCGGGCATGGGCTCGTCGATGAACTCAGCGACGCCCTGTTCGGGAAAATGGATGGCGCGAAGCGTGTCGGACATGGGAGATCCCTGAAGGTCTCAGGAAATGTAACACATAAGTACGCCCTGAGCCATGTTCACCAGGCCCTTGTTCCTGCCGCCTACCATCTGGACCACTCCGGTTTGCGGGCGAAGGTTTCACGTACCCGGGTCATGTCGAATTTCGGGCGGCGGTCGTAGAAATACAGGCCGTTCTGTTCCTGTTCGACGTCGGTCAATTGGGTGTAGCAGTAGCCGGACCAGTCGGGCCGGTCGACGATGGCGTGGGTCAGTCGTTGAACCCGGTCGTGAAATTCATCGGCGCTGGTCGGGTCTTGGCCGTAGCCCCAGCTTGCGGCGCGTTTGGGGTCGGGGGCCTGGTCGGGGTTCCAGCGGGTCCCGCCGAACTCGTCCATGACCAGCGGATGATCGGCCGCGGCCCTGGCGGCGGCGGCGACGTTGGTGTGTTCGGCGCTGCCGCAGCGATCGTCGAGTTGCTGTGCGAATTTCTCGGGGTCCTGCTGGTAGGCGTGCATGGCGACGATGTCCTGCGTGGACCAGTCGCCGCCGCTGGCGGTGACGACCGGGCGGGTCGGGTCGATGGCGCGGGTCATGGCGTAAACCTCGTCGATGCTGCGGAGATACGCCGGTCGCCGCTCGGGTCGGCCGCGCACCCAGGCTTCGTTGAACGGCGTCCACGCGACGATCGACGGGTGGTTGCGGTCGCGCTCGACAAGCCGGGGCCACTCGGCGAGGAAGTTGCGCATGCCGGCCGGATCGTCCAACGCCACGCCCCAGCTCGGACTCTCGCCCCACGTCAGGTAACCCAGTCGATCGGCCCAGTAATGGAAGCGCGGCTCGAAGACCTTCTGGTGCAATCGCGCGCCGTTGAAACCCGCGGCCATGCTCAGCTCAATGTCACGCTTGAGCGCGTCGTCCGTCGGCGCGGTCCAGATGCCGTCGGGATAAAACCCCTGATCCAGGACGAACCGCAGGAAGATCGGCTCGCCATTGAGCAGCAGACGCCGGCCGTCGACCTCGAACGAACGCAGCCCGGCGTAGCTCGACACACGATCGACGACTTCATCGCCGTCGAATACTTCGAACGTCAGGTCGTGCAGGTACGGATCGTCCGGCGACCACCGCCGGCAGGTGTTCAATTGCAACGTGAGCGGCACGCCCTGGACGAGCGGGCCGTCGACGGTTGAGCCATCGGCGGCGGTGATGCGCCAGGTCAGGCCCGCGCGGGGTTTGCACAGGCGCGGGGCGATGTGAAACGCGCCACCGGGAACGTCGGGCGTGATGATCACGTCGCGCAGGCCGGCGCGATGTACCGACTCCAGCCAGACGGTCTGCCAGATGCCGGTCGTTCGGGTGTAGTGACACTTGCGGCTGTGCAGGTCGGGGCACTGCTTGCCGCCGGGCTGGTCGCCGCGGCGAACGTCGTCGTGGACCCGCACGACCAGGTGATGGCGGCCGCCGGGTTGGACCGCGTCGGTGAGGTCGACGGTGAAGCTCGACGCCCCGCCGACGTGACGTCCGATCGACCGGCCGTCGATGTAGATTTCCGCTTCGTAGTCAACGCCGCCGAAATGCAGCAGGACCAGCCGACCGGCCCAGTCGGCCGGAATGGTGATCGTGCGGTGGTACCACATGGCGAGGATGAAGTCGGTATGCCCGAGGCCCGAGAGCGTCGACTCGGGACAGAACGGCACGAGGATCGGGATGTCGAAGCCGGTCGATTCAAACCAGCGGGCCTGTTCGCCCGAGCGGCCGTGGTCAAGGCGACAGGTCCACGTGCCGTTGAGGTTGATCCAGGCGTCGCGCTGGAACTGGGGGTTCGGATGTTCGGGGCGGG
>CAYYPN010000313.1:0-3545 GCA_964473545.1 uncultured Planctomycetaceae bacterium | reverse complement strand
CGACCCATCCGACGTTTCACCTGCAGAACGGCGCGGCGCAGCCGAACATGGTTTGTGTGGAAGATCTCAAGGCGGTCTTCGTCGTCCGCGATTTCGACGGTCACCGCGGCACCGGCGGACTGACCCGCCAGGCCAACACCAACAGCATCGGCGGCAAGGCCTTCCGCGTGCAGTTCACCGACGGCGAGGTCATCTTCGGCTCGGTCATGGAACTCAACCGCGAAGGGCCGGGGTTCTTCCTGTTCCCCTTTGACCCGAACTCCAACAACCTGCGCATCTTCGTGGTCAACAAGTCCGTCGAAGCCGTCCGTGAGGTGTGATACCTCCCAACTCCTCGATCGCCGGCCCATATCGCACAAGCATCGCCCCCCGCACGCCGGTTCTGAAGCGAAGCGAAGGGCCGGATTCCCATGACCCCGGTCACAACTTCAGCTATCATCGAGCCCATGGAATTCTACTACGAGGAAGCTGAGGGGGACCTGCTCATCCTCGCCGCCGACGGCGGGCTGAACGAGCAGACCGCCGAGCAGTTCGTCCACGAAATCGAATCGCTCATCGACTCGGGCCTTCGCAAGATCATCGTCGACTGCGCGCACCTGACCTACATCAACAGCTACGGCCTGACCGTGCTCGTCCGCCTGCACAAGCGGATGGCCCACCACGGCGGCGACGTGAAAATCGCCAACGTCCACCACGGCCTGATGCAATTGCTCCGGGTCACCCACCTCGCGGCCCTGTTCGACATCCACGAAGACGTCAGCCGCGCCAAGCTCGCATTCCGCCCCCCGGAATAAGCAGTCGCTTACCTGAACAAGAGAGCTTCATGCGCTGGTCGCGATGGCGACCGCTTCGCGCGTCAGTTCGGTGATGCGATCGAACTGACCGGCGGCGATCATGTCGCTTTTGACCATCCACGACCCACCGCAGGCCAGCACGTTGGGCAACGCCAGGTATTCGGCGAGGTTGTCGGCACTGACACCGCCGGTGGGGATGAACTTGATCGCGCCGTAAGGCGCGCCGATGGCCTTGATCGCCGCGGCGCCGCCGTACACGTTGGCCGGGAAGAACTTCACCACGTCCAGCCCGAAGCTCATCGCCAGGTCGATGTCGGTCGGCGTGGCCACGCCCGGGGTGATCGGCACGTTGTTCTCGACGGCCCACTTCACCACCGGCGGATTCGTGCCGGGGGCAACGAGGAACGTCGCGCCGCAGTCGACGGCCTGTCTGGCCTGGTCGACGGTCAGCACCGTGCCCGCGCCGACGAGCATGTCGCCGCGCCGGGCCATCGCTGAAATCGCTTCCGGCGCCGCGGCGGTGCGGAAGGTCACCTCCGCGCACGCCAGGCCGCCTTCGACCAGGGCCTTGGCCAGCGGGTCGGCGTGAGCCGCGTCCTTGATCGCCACCACGGGGATGAGTTTCAGTTGTCCCAGCTTTTCCAGTACTGCGTTCATCATCGTTCCTTGCTACAAGCGCGGCATGGTCAGGCCGCCGTCGAGGGTTAAAACTTGTCCGGTGGCGTAGCACAGGTCGCCCCTTGCGAGCATCGCGCACGCCCGACCAATGTCGTCGGGGGTCCCCCACCGCTTGTCCACCACCAGGTCGGTTTCGTTGAGCAGGTGATCGTACTTGTCCTTGACCGCGGCGGTCATGTCGGTCTCGATGATGCCGGGGCGGACTTCGAACACGTCGATGCCGAACTCCGCCAGGCGGGCGGCCCAGAGCTGCGTCGCCATCGCCACGCCCGCCTTGGACAGGCAGTAGTCGCCGCGGTTGACGCTGACGACCGTCGCGCTGATCGACCCGACGTTGATAATTTTCCCCCGGCCCCCGGAATCGCCATTCCCGCGGCGTTGTTCAATCATCCAACGTGCAGCAGCCTGCGTGAGAAAGTACGGCCCTTTGAGGTTGATGTCGATCAGCCGATCGAAACTCTCAGGCGTTGCTTCAAGGATGTCGGCCCGCTTGTCGGGAGCGACCCCGGCGTTGTTGACCAGCACGTCGAGCCGACCGGTGTGTTCGCGGAGGATGTGAAGCATCTTCTCCCGACCGGCCGCGTCAGCAACGTCGGCTTGCAGATACATCGCCGACCCACCCTGTTTCTCGATCGCTTCGAGGGCGTCGACGACGTCAGCCTCGGGCCGACGGCCGTTGATCGCCACGTCAAAGCCCGTCTTCGCCAGGTGCCGTGCGATGCCCAGGCCGATCCCGCGCGACCCGCCGGTGACCAGTGCCAGTGGTTTGTCGTTCATATGCATGTGATCCCGTGAAGCGAAGAACCCCGATTCTATCGAGAAGGCGTGTCGGCTGAAGCCGACACGCCTAGCGCACGCAACTGTAAAACGTCGGGTACGCCCCGCCATCGGCCATGCGGTGGACGAGGTGGGCCAATTCGAGCAGGTGGTAGTCGCCCCACATGCACGACTCGTCACACGGCACCTTGCGGCCGGCCGGCGCGTGATCCCACCCGTTGGGCTGGTGATAGACGCTGTGCAGCAGGATGCCCTGGTGGTCTGGTTTCGTGGCGACGTAGGGATCGTGCAGCAACGTCTCGGTGACGGTCAACCCGGCGGCGAGATAATCATCGCCCGACCCGTTGCGTTTGGCGTTGAGGTAGTTGCCGAAACGGATCAGCCCCTGGGCGGCGATCGCGGCGGCCGACGAATCGACCGGTTCGTGGTCGTTGTAAGGATCGGCCGGGCGCTGGTCCCATCCCTCCAGCCGCGCCATGCCGGGCGCCCCGTCGTCCCAGTACGGCACGCCGTCCGTCGCGGCGATGTCGTGGATGTAGTGATCGCAGCATTCACGGCAGGTCTGCTCGTAAATATTGATCACGGCGGTTTTGGTTAAGCCGCAAGCGGCTTTGACGGCGGCGGGGTCGAGCGTCGCGAGGTGTTCAAGCTGTTCGGCATAACCGCACACCGCCCACGACAACCCGCGCGTCCACGTGCTGAACGGGCTGTAACCCTGCTGTGTGCTGCGACAGCGGAACGCCCCGTCGGCCCGGTTGAACACGCCCTCGTGCGCCGTGCGACCGGCTACGTCATACGTATGCCCGCTGTTGCCGTGGAAGACGATGTACCTGCTGGTCGTCAGACCGTGGCGAATCGACCGGCCCAGCAGGTCGTGCACGCGATCGCCCTCGCCCTGCAGTTCGTGGCCCATCGCATGGGCGACGTTGAGAATCCGCATCGACCGCATCGTGTCGATGAACAGCGAATGCGGCCCGTTGAACGACGTGACGAAACCCAGGTCGATCGACGCGGCGCTTTTCACTAACTCCGTGTACGACTGCACGGGAAGATCGGCCCAGCGCGCCGCCTGCACCGCGCCGGACGCGGCGATGGCGTTGCGATACGCAACCTCCTCCCATGCGTCGTACTTCATTCGCTTCTCGACGAGCAGTCGCAGCAGGTTGCCGTAGGTCGACAGGTTGTTGAAGCCGTGATCGTGCACGCCGGTGTGCGTGACGTGGCGGAGCATGTGCTTGAGCGTGCGACGTTTGCCGAGGTTGATGAGTTTGGCGTCGTCGAGCACGTCGCCGATCG
>CAYYPN010000312.1:0-3551 GCA_964473545.1 uncultured Planctomycetaceae bacterium | reverse complement strand
GTCTGGTGATCCAGTTCAGCGATCGGTTCGCCACCGATGGTGACGTGACGGACGACGTGCTCGCCGGCCGGCGCGTCGGTGAAGGCGGCGCCGGCCTGTCGCACGACGTCGCCGCGCGGCGTGGCGTCGATGACCTGCTTCGCGACGATGGCCTGACGCCCGGCGCGGTTGGCGATGACGATGCCGGCGATGCGGCCGTCGGCATCCCGCAACACACCCCCCGGCCGCGCGTTCAGCAGCAACGACACGTCCGCGTTGACCAACGCCTGCTCCAGCGTCCACTTGACGTGCATCGGCGTCGCCCCCGGAAGGTTGGGGTTCGACCAGTCAGGCAACACCTGCTTGGCCAGGTCGGTGGTGAACTGATCGTCGGCCCGGGGCCAGTAGTCGAAGGTCGCGGCGATGTCGTCGCCCAGGTAAGTCCGCGGTGCGATCACGTACACCGAAGCGCCGTGTTCGGCCGCCGCCAGGGCGCAGGCCACCGCGCCGCTCGACCCGCCGACCACCGCCACGTCCACCTTGGCCACCACCGCCATCGCATCACTCATCGCAGACTCCAATGCTCACGTTCCGGGTGCGAACCGACCCGACATCTTCGCAGGTCCTCGCGCCGGGTCAATGCGATGCATCTTCCCCTCAAGCCGGCCCTGAGTCCTCGAAGGGCCGGGTTACCCGGCGGTGGCGGGAGGCGAGTTGATCTCACCTGTGGTACGCTCGTTTCATGGGCCTGAAACTGTTGATGCTCGGAGACATTGTGGGTCGGGCCGGCCGGCGGGTGGTGCAGCAGCAACTGCCTCGCCTGCGGGCGGATTATGACGTCGACCTGGTCGTGGCCAACGCCGAGAACGCCGCCGGCGGCTCCGGCCTGACCCCTTCCATGTTCTCCAAGCTCATCAAGTACGGCATCGACGGCGTCACGCTCGGCGACCACGTCTTCCGCCAGGTCGATATCGTCGCGTCGCTGCGTGATGAGCCGAACATCTGTCGCCCGGCCAACCTCCCCGAACGCGCCGAGGGCGCGACGTGGATGAAGCTGACCACCCGCGACGGCGGCCGCAGTCTCTACGTCATGACCGTGCTCGGGCGCCTGTTCATGAACGGTCCGCTGGCCGATGATCCGTTCGCCACGGTCGACCTGATCCTGCAGGAGTTGGAGGAGGATGTGCCCGTGCTGGTCGAGATCCACGCCGAGGCGACCAGTGAGAAGCACGCGATGGGTCGCTACCTCGACGGCCGGGTCGCGGCGGTGCTGGGCACGCACACGCACGTTCCCACGGCCGACGCCCGCATCCTCCCCAGGGGCACGGCGTTCATCACCGACCTGGGCATGAGCGGGCCTTACGAGTCGATCCTCGGCCGGCGGATCGAGCCGGTTGTCGCCCACATGACCACGGGCATGCCGCACCCGTTCGGCGTGGCCGAGGACGACGCCCGGTTGTGTGGTGTGTACATCGAACTGGACGGCACGCGGGCCAAGACCATCGAGCGCATCGAGGTCCCCGCGGACACGACGCGCCCGCCGTTCGTCGGGGATTAGGTTATTCCTCGACGCCGCTGTTGGTGATGTCCGCACCCATCACGCTCAAGGCCCTGACCAGTTCCCGCGCCTGCGCCAGGTCGTCCGCCCGAAGCCACAGCGGATCCTCCCGCGGCGAGGGGAAAGCCACCACCACACGGTAGTACCACGTGCCGGAAACCCGGTCGATCCGCACGTAGTCGGCACTGCCCAGGTCGATCGGTCGCGGCTCGTCCGTGCCCCGGCCGGCCAGGAACGTCGACCCGTCCCATTTGGCGTAGTGTTGCCAGTCGCGGCTGGTCCAGCCCTCGGCGATAAGCTGCCTGGCATCCCGCCGGGCCATCGCCTCGCGGAGCTCGACCCGCGCCGACTCGAACTGCTCGGTCGGCACCTGCTTCTCGGGCGCACAGCCGCCGGCCAGCGCCACGGTCACGACGACCATGCCCAAAGACCAACTCATCGCTCGCACGCGGATTCGCTCACTCATGACTGTGCCTCACTTAGCGGGTGTGCCGTCTGTTCCCGGGACCTTCCGGGGCCCGGGACATGCCAGGGGGACATTCCGGGGGCGGGGGTATGTTCGTTCGGTTCGCCGGTCGGATCAACCGTCGACCCGCCGGGCGCCAACGTCACGATCGAACCATCCTCAAACTCGACCGCGAGCGAGTCGATGGTCCATCGGCCTGCGGTGCGCGTGCCGACCACGTGCACCTGGCCGGTGCCGGCCGGCCCGGCGACGGGAATCCTCAGGTCCGCGTCGCCCGAGTCGTTGCTCGTGCGCACATGACCCATCACGACCCAGCGCGGCTCCAGCGGCGCGCCGATCCGTTCGGTCACCTGCTTGGACGCCGCGACCCGGGCCAGGGCCTGCTCGTAGATCCCGCTCGTGCGAACCGTCTGCTGGATGAACAGCCACAACCCGCCGAAGCATCCGACCCCCGCCAGCACCACGATCGCGGCGATGAGCACGATCACCACGACCAGCGGCCAGCGCCGCCTGCGTACCGGAGCCTGTGAACCGTCCATGCGGGCATCATAACGCCATGCTGGAGCGACCTCGCCCGACCGGCCGATAATCACCAACAGCGCCTCACGCGGCACGATGGAGAGCCTTGCGGTGAATGTGGACACAGCCCTGGTGCTGAACGACGGCGGCCTGCGGAGCCTGGCGGCCACGAGCACGCTCATCGGCGGCCAGCGCCCCATCCTGCTGTACGTTCACGACGGGCGCGTCGGCGACGACCACTGCCACGCCCACTTCACCGAGCAGGCCGACTACTTCCACGCCGCCCGCCGCATCGAGCTGAGCCTGCCGCACCTGAGCAAGCGGCGCGGCCCGACCGACCAGCCGGCCGCCCTGGCACGGTTCCAGCTCCTCGCCGCCGCCGCGGGACAGGCCGCGACCCACCGCGTCGAGCGGGTCATCTGGCCGATCAACGTCGGCGAACACTTCGACGAACTGGCCACGATCTCCGAAGCCCTGGTCCTGCTGGAGCACGCGGTCGAACTGGAGACGGCCAGGCAAATCACCATCGAAACCCCGCTGCTGGAACTGACGCTCAAGCAGGTCGTTGAACTGGGCGAGCAGTCTGCGGTGCCGTGGCGGCTGGCGCGGAGCTGCCGCGGGGTCGAAGCCGAGCCCTGCGGTCAATGCGCCGGCTGCCTGGAACGTGCCGCCGCCTTCGAGGCCGCGGGCATCGAAGACCCCCTGCACGCCTCGAGCCGGCAACCCGGAACCTGATATTTCAGTCCGATAATGTTGTCAATATCGACCCCCCCGACACCGGCCGCGCGGCGGTAACCCCGCGTACGTGCGAGGGTTGGGTTAATTGGCGGCGATGTCAGGCCTGACACGTGCGCCGGCGGGGTTTTTGTAGCGTAAAAGCATTTATAACAGCGAGTTACGAAGCGTGATGTCGCATTAACGCGATGTCATGCCGACTCCCCGCCAAACTCGTGCGCGTTGTCGTGGCCAGGCGCGTGTTCGAGAGGCAACAACAACAGCCGGGGCCACCCCCGGATTACGGATCACCCC
>CAYYPN010000311.1:0-3591 GCA_964473545.1 uncultured Planctomycetaceae bacterium | reverse complement strand
TTCATCCCCGAATGGGGACGCAACCGCATGTGCGGCATGCTCGAAAACGCGCCCGACTGGTGCATCAGTCGCCAGCGCTCGTGGGGCCTGCCCATCCCGGTGTTCACGCACAAGCAGACCGGCGAACCTTTGCTGACCATCGAGTCGGTGCGCCACATCGCCAGGCTGTTTGCCGAGAAGGGCAGTGATGTCTGGTTCGTCGCCTCGGCCGAGGACCTGCTCGACGGTTGCCCGGGCGTGGATGATCCATCAGCCTGGGAAAAGGGCGCGGACATCTTCGACGTCTGGTTCGAGTCCGGCTCGTCCTGGAATCCCGTGCTCAAGGGCCGGGACATCGGCTATCCGGCCGACCTGTACCTGGAAGGCTCCGACCAGCACCGCGGCTGGTTCCAGAAGGCCCTGCTCACTTCGCTGGGGGCTACCGGCCAACCCAGCTTCCGCGGGCTGCTCACCCACGGGTTCATGGTCGACGCCCGCGGCGAGAAGATGAGCAAGTCCGGCGGCAACGCCATCAATGTCGAAGACCTCATGACCGAACACGGCGCCGACGTCTGCCGCTGGTGGGTCGCCGGCCTCAGCTACGCCAACGACATCAAGGTCGACTGGGAGTTTTTCCGCCTCGCCGGCGAGGAATACCGCAAGGTCCGCAACACCATCCGCTTCCTCCTGGGCAACCTTGGCGACTTCGACCCCGCCCCCGCCCCCGGAAAGGATCGACGCCAGCTCGGCGAAGGCGATGAGTATGCCGTCGACACCTGGGCCTTCGGCAAGCTGCAGCAACTCACCGCCACCGTGCTCGCCGCGTACGACGCCTACGACTTCCGCCGGGCCAACGAGGCGATCTTCAACTTCTGCAACGACACGCTCAGCGCCGTCTACCTCGCCGCGGTGAAGGATCGGCTGTACTGCGACAAGCCCGACTCCGACCGCCGCCGCCGCACGCAGACCGTCCTCTACGACATCGCCGACACCCTCATTCGCCTCGTCGCCCCCATCCTCGTCCACACCGCCGACGAGGCGTGGCTGGCGTTGCGCGGCGTTGATGCCGACAGCGACGACTGCGTCCACCTCCAGCCGCTGCCGGCCGGCGTCGACCGGCCCGTCGATCCGGCGTGGGACCACGCCATGGCGTTGCGCGATCGTTGTCTCAAGGCACTCGAAGATGCCCGCAACCAGCGTGGCCTCGACAACCCCCTCGACACCGCCATCGAAGTCGCCCTGCCCCCGGAAGATTACGCCCGGCTCAAGCCTTTCGAATCCGAGCTGGCCGACCTGTGCGGCGTCAGTCGCTTCACGCTCGATGAAAACGGCAACGAGACCATCGCCGTGGAAGACCTGACGAATGAACCCCGCTGCGCCCGCAGTTGGAAACGCGACGGCACGGTGCAAACCTACACCGACGCCGATGGCGACGAAGTACAACTCACCCGCCGCGACGCCCAAGCCCTGGGCTTGGCGTAAGAAGCGGCCCGTACGGGTTGCGGCACGCGCCCTGCGTTGATTTCACGCAACATCCGGCTTAACCGGCACCCTCATCCGGCCGATCTAACCTTTGAATGACCCGTGATCACTCCATCCCGTTCGATGACGGTGCGCCGTCGCTGCGCCTGACCGGCGGCCCGGAAGGATGGGCTTCGGCCTCCGATGGCGCCCCGGACAAGGCCGGCCCCGCCGATCCCCGCAAGCTCGTCCATGAACTGGCTAACCTCCTCGATGGGTCGTTGCGCAACGTCGGCCTGGCCCTGCGACGCATCGAGCGCGAGGGGTTCGATTCCGATGACCACGTCCTTGACCACCTGCGCACCAGCGAGTTGACGCTGCGGCAGATGGCGTCGCTGCTCAACGGCTGGCAGGTCAACGCCGGCGTTGAACGCCTGGCCGGCAATGCGGCGGACTTCACCCTCGGCCAGATCGCCGAGCATGCGACGAAGATCATGCACCCCGTCGCCGAGGCTCAGGACATCACGCTCGCGGTCCACATCGACCCGGCGGTGCGCCGGTTGAACCTGCCCATGCTCCAGCCGGTGATCCTGAACGGCCTGCGCAACGCGGTCGAAGCGATCGGCCGCGGCGGCAGCGTCGAGCTTACCGCCCGGACCGCCGGCGACGACGTGGAGATCCGCATCACCGACGACGGGCCCGGCGTCGACCCGTCGCTGGCCCGGGACGCCGACGGCCTGGTCCCCGCCGGCGCGTCGACCAAGAGCACCGGGCAGGGGCTGGGCCTGGCGATCAGCCGCGACCTCGTGCGGGCCATGGGCGGGACCATGCGCCTGGAAGACAACGACGACCTCGGTCACGGCGCGGTGCTTGTCCTGCGCCTGCCGCTTACCCCAGCGAGAAGTGATGGCTAAGCAAACCGACAACCCCACCGCGCGCATCCTCGTCGTCGACGACGATCCGATTGTCGCCGAGTCGCTGGCCGAGTACCTGCACGAGCAGGGCCACGAAACCGCCACCGCCGGCGACGGCGCCGAGGCCCTGGTCATGCTCCGCGACGCGCCTCAGCCGATCCACCTGGTCGTCGCCGACATGAACCTGCCGCGCATGAGCGGTACCGAGTTGCTCAAGCACATCCGCCAGCATCACGAGGACGTGGTCGTCATCGTCATCACCGGCTATGGCACGATCGAACAGGCGGTCGCCGCGGTGAAGCTGGGGGCGTTCGACTACCTGACCAAGCCGATCGTCGACGAGGAACTGAGCGTGACGATCGACAAGGCCCTGCGTCAGCAGGTGCTGCTGCGCGAGAACACCGAACTGCGCCACCAGTTGGCCGGCCGGCAGGGACCGGGTTCGCTTGTCGGGGCCGACCATCGCATGCAGAAGGTCTACGACTTCATCGAAGCCGTCGCCGACAGCCGCACGACCGTGCTGCTGGGTGGGGAGTCGGGCACGGGCAAGACGATGGTGGCGCGGGCCGTCCATCGCTCCAGCGGCCGCAGCGAAGGGCCCTTCGTCACCATGGCGTGCGGGTCGATCCCCGAAACGCTGCTCGAAAGCGAGCTGTTCGGCCACGTCAAGGGCGCCTTCACCGGCGCCGACCGCGACAAGGCGGGCAAGCTCCTCGCGGCCAACGGCGGAACGCTGTTCCTCGATGAGATCAACTCCGCCACGCCCGGCCTCCAGCTCAAGTTGCTCCGCGTGTTGCAGGAAAAGCAATTCGAACCGGTCGGCTCGCACGAGACGGTCCAGGTCGATGTGCGGTTCGTCCTGGCCACGAACCAGCCGCTGGAAAAGCTGGTCAACGAGGGTACGTTCCGCGAAGACCTGTACTACCGCATCAACGTCGTGCAGATCGAGCTGCCGCCCTTGCGTCATCGCGAGGCGGACATCCCGTTGCTGGTCGATCACTTCCTGGCCAAGTACTGCAAGGAGACGGGCAAGCTGGTGACGGGTTTCGACGAGCAGGCGATGCAGTTGATGCGTCGGTACACCTGGCCGGGCAATGTGCGTGAGCTGGAGAACGCGATCGAGCGGGCGGTGGTGCTCAGCCGCAAGCCGGTGATCGAGCCGGACGTCTTGCCGGACAAGGTCCGGTTCCAGAAGCCGGACGGCGAGCCGGGCTTCCGCGAGCGTCGGAAGAACCCA
>CAYYPN010000310.1:0-3602 GCA_964473545.1 uncultured Planctomycetaceae bacterium | reverse complement strand
GTGATCCTGTCCGGCGAGATGATGCTGCGGCATCTAGGCTGGCCCGAGGCCGCCGACCTGGTGGTCAAGGGCGTCGAAGGCGCCATCGCCGCCCGGACCGTCACCTACGACTTCGAACGCCTCATGGAAGGCGCGACGCTGCTCAAATGCTCAGAATTCGGCGAGGCGATCGTGAAACACATGGATTAATCTCACGATCGCGAGACGAGTCCCTCAAAGCCCACGGATGGCCATCCGTGGGCTTTATCATTTCGCTCGTATACGACTCGCCCGTTGGACATCGGCGCCCATGCGTGCGACGATGGTCAACTCACGACCTGATCGGGAGCGGTTCTTATGGCCATTGGTAGTTTCGCGTTCGTTCTGCACGGGCACTTGCCGTACGTCCTGCGCCACGGCGTCTGGCCCCACGGTGAGGACTGGCTTTACGAAGCCGCGGCCGAGACGTACCTGCCGATCCTCGCCATGATCGACGAGTGCGAGTACCTCAACGGCCACCCCAAGCTCACCCTCGGCCTCACGCCGGTCCTGCTGGAACAGCTCACGCACGAGCATTTCCGCAAGGGGTTCGAACGTTACCTGTCCGACCGGGCCGACCGCGCCCGCGCCGATGCCAAGGACTTCGAACGCCTCGACAACGGCCACATGAAATACCTGGCCGAGCGCTGGATCACATGGTTCGAGAAACTCGGCAAGCAGTTCGCCGACATCGACCGTGACATCCCCGCGGCCTTTGCCGAAAAGGCCCGCCGCGGACAGGTGCAGATCCTCACGTCCAACGCGACCCATGCCTACATGCCGCTGCTGTTGGAGGATGCGTCGATCCGGGCGCAGATCCGGGCCGGCATCGCCAGCAGCGAGCGCATCCTCGGGTTCCGCCCGACGGGGATGTGGTTGCCCGAGTGTGCGTATCGGCCGCACGGCCACTGGAACCCGCCGATCAGTTGGGGCAGCGGTCGGCAGCGACCGGGCATCGAGCACCTGGTCGCCGACGAAGGGGTGAATCACTTCTTCGTCGAGCATCACCTGATCGAAAACGCCCACAGCGAGTACGTCAACAACGGGGAATGGCAGAAGGTCGGCTGGGACGAGGCCCAGAAATATCCGTCGCGCGGCTGGCGCAGCGTCCTCGAACCCCACCGCGTCAACTCCGACACCACCAGCGAAGGCCGCTCCATCGCCATCGCCCGCGACATGGCCGTCTGCGAACAGGTCTGGTCCGGCAACATCGGCTACCCGGCCGACGGCGTATACCTGGAGTTCCACAAAACCTGGGGCGAACGCCGCGGACTGCGCTACTGGAAGGTCACCGGCAAGGGCACCGACCTCGGCGACAAGCACCTGTACTACCCCGACAACATCGACCGCAAGATTCACGAACACGCCAGCAACTTCTGCGACCTGGTCAAGCATCGCCTGTGGGAACATCACCAGCAGACCGGTCGGCACGGGCTGGTCGCCGCCTGCTTCGATGCCGAGCTGTTCGGCCACTGGTGGTTCGAAGGCCCGCAGTTTTTGCGGGACGTCATGCTCAGCCTCAACGCCGATCCGGAAGTCGACGTCGTGACGGTCGAGGAACACCTCGAACAGCACCCGCCGGACAAGTGCGTGACGATGCCCGAGGGGTCGTGGGGCGAGGAGGGCGATCACCGCGTGTGGATCAACGACCGCATCCGCTGGATGTGGGAGATCGAATACCGCTGTGAGTCGATGTTCGGCAAGATGACGTTCGAACTGCCGTGGCGCGACAACCCCGAGCTGCAACGCCTGCTGGAGATGGCGGCGCGCGAATTGTTGCTGCTCCAGGCCAGCGACTGGCCCTTCGTCATCACCCAGGGTCAGGCCATCGACTACGGCATCAAACGCTACATGCAACACGTCAGCCGCTTCGAGAGCCTGCTCGACATCGCCGAGAAACTCAGCCGCGACTCGGCCTACCTCGGCCGCATGGATGAAGTCGAACGCCACGAAGTCGAAGACGCCGAACTGCACGACATCATCTTCCCCCACGTCGACCTGAACTGGTGGAATACGTAGGACAGTGGCCGGTGGCCAGCGAGTCACGCCGGGCCAGAGCATAGCGCCGGCCCGGGTTTTCCCGTTACCGGCTGAAATCCTCCCCCATCGCCTGGGCAAGCTCGCCCACCAGGGGATGGTGCGGCTTCAATCGGCGGGCGAGCATCAGAAACCGCTTCGCCTTTTCACGTTCGCCCGCTTTCAACCAGTACATCCCCGCTTCGGCGGCCGCACCGGCATCGTCGGGATGGTCGGCGAACCATTCGCTCCAGCGCTCGGCGGCGCGATCGGGCTCGCCCAGCAGGTTCAACGTGATCGCCAGTTCGTTCGCCACCGACCGGTTGCGCCGGCGTCTCGGCTCGGGCAGGCTGGTTAAGGTCTGTAAGGCTTCACGCTGGTCGGTCGCGTCGCCGCGCCGCAGCCACTTCGCCCGCGTCAGCGTGTAGCTCAGGTGCGTCAGCGACATCGGCTCGACATGCTGCAACGCCCGGTCGATGTGCGCGATCGCATCGTCGAGTTCGCCCCGGCTCGCGGCGGCCTCGCCGAGAATGTAATGGGCGCGGCTGACCGTGGGGTCCAGTTCGAGCACGCGCCGGGCGACCGGCTCGGCCGCCTCGAACTGGTACGTCGACACCAGCAGGTTCGCCAGGTACAGCGTGTACTTGACGTTGTCCGGTTCCTGCTCGACCGCCCGCTCGAAATGGGCGCGGGCCGGATCGGTGCGATGGAGCTTGTGGGCCAGCGACCCGGCGATGAAATGGTTGTGGGCGGAGTTGGCCAGATCCGCCGCCTTCGCAGCCGCGGCGTAGGCCCGCTCGAGGCGGCCCTGCCCGATCAGCGCCTGCGTCAGCAGCTCGTAGCCTTGCGCGTCATCGCCCACCTCCGTCAGGTGCTGCTCCAGCACCAGCCGGGCCTCGGCAAACTGTGACCGGTTGATCAACGCCAGCGCCTGGTTGTGGGCCTGCTCGGCCTTCTGCCGCGTCGCGGCGGTCCACCCCTGGAAGTTGTCGTTCGGGGTGTTTGTGCCGGAGTTGATGTAGTGAGCGATGCCGAGGATGACGCCCACGATCACGAGCCCGGCCCCGGCGATGATCCATGCCTTGCGTTTCATGACTGTTACTCTACCCGCCCGGATCATGCGATGGCCACCGGGTTGCGATAAACTCACCGGCATGACGCTCGACAAGACATACGATCCGGCCGCCGTCGAGGCCGCCGTCTGGCAGCAATGGGAAGACGCCGACGCCTTTCACGCCGAGCCCGATGACGACGGGCCGGCGTTCAGCATGGTCATCCCGCCGCCGAACGTGACCGCCGCGCTGCACCTGGGCCACGCGCTCAACAACACCCTGCAGGACGTGCTGGTCCGCTGGCGCCGCATGTGCGGCGATAATGCCGTCTGGCTGCCCGGCACCGACCACGCGGGCATCGCCACGCAGACCGTCGTCGAGAAGCGCGTCCTTGCCGAGCAGGGCAAGCGGCGGGTGGATTTCGAACGCGAGGAATTCGTCAAGCTCATCCAGGCGTGGAAGGACGAGTACGAACAGACGATCACCAACCAGCTCAAGAAGATGGGCTGCTCGTGC
>CAYYPN010000309.1:0-3632 GCA_964473545.1 uncultured Planctomycetaceae bacterium | reverse complement strand
GCCGCTTGCGGCTTGGCCCGCTTGCCCGGTTCCCCGCCGTCGGTACGATGGGCCGCCATGAGTGATGATTCTCCAACCCAGCCGGCCGGCCCTTCCGGGGGGGACCCCGAGGTCGATCGGTTACGCAAGCTCCAGCGCATGCGCGAGGAGCTGGGCGTTGAAGGCTACGGCACGCGCACCGAGGGTCTGATCGGCCTCGGCGCGGCGCGTGGCCGATTCGACCCCGACGCCGACCAAGCCGCCAGGGCCGACGCTGCCGATGACCGGCGGCCGGTCGTGAAGGTCGCCGGCCGCGTGGTCCTGCATCGCGACATCGGCAAGCTCGTGTTCATGACCGTGCGCGACGGCAGCGGCGACCTGCAGATCGCCGTCAGCAAAAAGGGCGTCGATGAGCGGGCGTTCAAACTCGCCAAGCTCGTCGACCTCGGCGACCTGGTCGTCGCGTCCGGGCCCCTGGGCACGACCAAAACCGGTGAGATCACCGTCTGGGCGACGGGCGACGGCGCATTCGACCTCGCGTGCAAGAGCCTCGCCCCGCCCCCGGAAAAGTGGGCGGGCCTGAAGGATGCCGAGTCGCGCTATCGCAAGCGGTACGTCGACCTGTACGCCAACCCCGACGTGATGCGGATGATGCGGTTGCGCATCCGCATCGTCGACGAGATACGCCGCTACCTCCAGGACAAGGGCTACCTCGAAGTCGAAACGCCGATGCTCCAGTCGATCCACGGCGGGGCCGCGGCCAAGCCCTTCGCCACCCACCACAACGCGCTCGACATCGACCTGTACCTCCGCATCGCGCCGGAGCTGTATCTCAAGCGCCTGCTCGTCGGCGGATTCGACAAGGTCTTCGAGATCAACCGCAACTTCCGCAACGAAGGCATCAGCCCCCGACACACTGCCGAACTCACCATGCTCGAAGCCTACGAAGCCTTCGGGTCGTGGGAAACGATGGCCGACCTGGTCGAAGACATGGTCTGCACCGTCGCGCAAAACGTGTTCGGCTCGTTGCGGATCGAACACCAGGATGACGACGGCAACGTCACGCGGACGATCAACCTCGAACGCCCCTGGCGACGCGTGTCGATGGTCGAGCTTGTGTACGAACATACCGAACAGCTAGGGATGCCATGGACATTCCGGAAAAACGGCAGTCTGGTTCATGACGTACCCGAGCTCGCAACGATTGTGTATAAGCACATGAGTAGCGTTGCGCGTGAACACGAAACGCACCTTGAGAAACTAGTGTCAGATTTTCCAGTCGAAGACTTGATTCAACGTGGAATCGAAATCAAGCAAGCAATCTCGCCAGGACCAGATCTGGATTACGAAGTGTCACGTATGACTCCGGAGGCCGCTGAGTGCGGGTTCTGCGCATTTCTTCATCATTTTGACTGCAAGTCATCGGCCGAGCAGTTGGTCGAGGTCTACGAGAAACTCATCGAGCCGACGCTTGTTGATCCGTGTTTCGTGACGCATGTGCCGAGCGTGATCATTCCGCTGGCCCGGGAAAACAGGGACGATCCTTACTTCGCGGACGTGTACGAACTGGCCATCAACGGCGTGGAGATCAGCCCGGGTTACACGGAGTTGAATGACCCGGTCGTTCAGGAACAACACTTCCGGGGGCAAGTCGGTGATAGCGAAGAGCAACAGGCGATCGACGAGGATTTCCTGAACGCCCTGAAGGTCGGGATGCCGCCGGCGGGTGGGATGGGCCTGGGCATCGATCGGCTGATCATGATGCTCACCGGCGCCCAGAGCATCCGCGACGTGATCCTGTTCCCCCTGCTGAGGCCGCAAGCGTGAAGATGAACCACAGAGGCACAGAGCCACAGAGCCACAGAGAAATGTAGAAAACCAGAAAAATAGAAAAGCAGAAGACCAGAAACAAGTTCGCTTCTCTGTGTCTCTGTGACTCTGTGGTTGGCAACACCGTGTACAAGCTTCTCCTCACATTCCGTTACCTTCGCCGCAAGCTGATCCCTTTGTTTGCGCTGGCGGCGGTGACGTTGTGCGTGGCGATGCTGATCATCGTGCTGAGCATCATGGGGGGGTTTCACGATCTGTTACTCAACGCCGGCACCAAGCTCATGGGGGATGTGCGCATCAGCTACGGCGCGCAGGGGTTCGGCCGATACGACGCGCTGATCGACGAGTTGGACGAGACGCCCGGGGTCCAGGCCGCCACGCCGATCATCGAGACGTTCGGCCTGCTCAAGACGCCGACCGGTTCGACCACCGTCGTCGAGGTGCTCGGCATCCAGCCCGACAGCTACGATCGGGCCACCCGCTACCGCCAGACGATCTACTGGGATCGCGATCAGCTCAAAGACCGGGGTCTGGCCGGTCAGTACGGCCCGTTCGATCCCGAGGAAGCGGCGTCGATGCTGACCAACCCCTGGCCCGCCGACACCGAGCGCGGCGCCGCGCCGCCGGTCAACGTCGGCATCGAGGTCAACAGCTACAACACCCGCACCGACGACGGCACCTACGCCTTCCCCTATTCCTGGCTGGGGCAGGAGCTGACGCTCACCCTCGTGCCGCTGACCCGCCAGGGTGCGATGCTCGAGCCCAGCCTCGACCAGTTCGTCGTGGTCAACGAGTTCCACTCGGGCCTGTTCGAGGTCGACAGCAAGCGGCTGTTCATTCGCTTCGCCGACGCCCAGCGGATGCTGGAGATGACCGCGACCGAGGCCCAGCCCGATCCGCGCGATCCGTCGCGCATGCTCGAGGCCGTGCCCGCGCGATGCTCGGCCATCGTCGTCCGCGCCGTCGAGGGGATCAGCCCCGACGACCTGCTGCCGCGCGTCGAGCAGGCTTATGAACGCTTCGCTGCGCAATACGACGACGTGCCCCCGCGCCAGTTCATGATGATCTACACCTGGCGCCAGCTCATGCGCAGCCTGCTCGACACGGTGCAGAACGAGAAGAACCTGATGACCGTGCTGTTCGGCATCGTGAGCCTGGTGGCGATCATCATGGTGCTGGTGATCTTCTACATGATCGTGCTGGAAAAGACGCGCGACATCGGGATCCTGCGTGCCCTGGGCGCCGGCCGGGCGGGGGTGGCGTCGATCTTCCTGCTCTATGCCGCGGTGATCGGCACGATCGGCTCGGGCCTGGGCACGCTCGTCGCCTGGCTGGTCGTCAAGTACATCAACGAACTGCACGCGTGGCTGGGGTCGACCTTCGGGATCGTCATCTGGGATCGGCGGGTGTACTTCTTCGATGAAATTCCCAACCGGGTCGACTGGCTGGAGATCGCGATCATCGTGGCCGCGGCCATCGTGGCCAGCGTCCTGGGCGCGGTGATCCCGGCGATCCGGGCGGCGCGCGTCGATCCGGTTGAGTCGCTTCGGTATGAATGATGGCTATCACAGAGGGCGCAGAGGCACGGAGACACCGAGCAATGCGGATGAATAAAAATGCAGAAAACCAGAAGAGCAAAAACCCGGATTTGATCTCTGTGACTCTGCGCCCTCTGTGATGAAACACATGAGTGAAAGCAATCCCATCGTGCGAGTTGAAGCGTTGCACAAGCATTACCAGCTTGGGCCGGAGGATGTGCATGTGCTGCGGGGGGTGGACCTGACGGTGGGGCGGGGGCGGTGGCTGGCGGTGCTCGGCGCGTC
>CAYYPN010000308.1:0-3695 GCA_964473545.1 uncultured Planctomycetaceae bacterium | reverse complement strand
GACGCCATGGTCGGGCAGATCAACGGCAAGCCCATCTACGCCAGCGAAGTGTTCGAGGAAGTCGGCGAGGAACAGCTTGCCGCCCTGGCTCGCAGCAATCCCCCCGAGCAGTTCCGCAACGAAGCGAGCTTCCTGCTGGGGGAGAAGTTGCGGGAAATGATTACCGACTCCCTGATCCTCGCCGAAGCCGAGGGTTCACTGACCGAGCAGGAACAGATGGGCTTGCTCGAAGTGCTCCGGCAATTCCGCGAGGATCTCATCAGCCAACACCAGGGCTCGGAAGTGCTGACCGAGGAGTACATGCAGCGCGAGCGCAACATCAGCCTCGATGAGGCGGTCGAGCAGCATCGCCAGCGCATCCTCACCCAGCGCTTTCTGCAGCAGAAGCTCAACCCGCGCGTGCACGTCACCCGCCGCCAGGTCGAACGCTTTTACGAAGATCACTACGACCAGTTCAACCCAAGCGGGAGGGTTGCGGTGGCGATCATCACCACGGATGACCCGACCCAGGCCGCACAGGTCCAGCAACGACTCGATGCCGGCCAGTCATTCGAGGAAGCCGGCAAGGTACCGGGCGTGCGATACCGCGAGCGGCTGGAATACAAGACCGACCTCAAGGACTTCGATGAGTTTCCCGACGAGGTCGATGCCCGCGTGCGGCGGTTGGCCGAAGGCGAACATACCGGTCGCATCGATACGGACCGGTTCGTCTATTTCGTCAAACTGTTGGAAACCGATCCCGCCGAGGGCAAGCGCCTCGAACAGGTGTTTCTGCAGATCGAATCCCACCTGCGCAACCGCGAATTCGACAAGCTCAACCGCCAGTATCTGCAGGAGTTGTTCGAGAAAGGCAACTTCACGCCGCTGAACCAGATGATGCGGTCGTTGCTGACCGTGGCGACCAACCGGTACGTGCCGACCGGTTAAGTCTTGTCCGGCCGACGGGCAGCGGGTAAAGTGACGTTGTGGCGACTGAGCCGACGAGGACCGAACCGGCCTCAGGTCGGGCAGGTCCGCCGGCCGCTTCGGCCGACGGACCGACCGGCAATGCCACTGCCCCACCCGCACAACTCATGGGCGAAGGCCTCGCGCCGGCGCTGATCCGCGCCTGCGACGATCGCCTCACGGACCTGCACTGGTTCAGAACCGACTGGCAGCGCGGCGGCGCGCTGACCGGTTATGCGATCTATCACGACGACCCGGTCGACCATCCGGTGGTGGTCAAACTGCCCGTGCGGCCGCGCGAACGGACGTGGCTCCAACGCCTACAGGACGACCGACACCCGCATGAGCATTCCATCGTGCCGCGGCTGTATGCCTCCGGCGAAGCGCTCAACGGCTACGACATGGCATGGGTCGTGATGGAGCGGCTGGCGCATGGGCCGCTGGGGTCACATTGGAACGGCGCCGAGTATGACCTGCTCGCCGAGGCGGCCGGACGGTTTTATGCCGCAGCCGAGGCGCATCCGGTCGATCAGCCGCCGCGCGACGAAGACTGGCCGACCATCCTCCGCAAGGCCCGGGCGGTGGTGCACGCGCATGGCGTGCCTGAGGAACAGCGCTGGAACAAGGCCCTCAAGGCCCTGCAGAAAGGCGCCCGGAAGCTGCTCAAAAAGTGGAACGCCCGCCCCGTCGATCAGTGGTGCCACGGCGATCTGCATCTGGCCAACGCCATGACCCGCCACGAGCCGCCGGCGGGCCCGGCCCTGCTGTTCGATTTCGCCGAGGTCCACGCCGGCCACTGGGTCGAAGATGCGGTGTACTTCGAACACCTGTTCTGGGGACACGCGTCACACCTCGCCGGCCGCGATGTGGTCAAACTCATCGGCCAACAGCGCAAAGCGCACGGCCTGCACCTGGAATCGAACTGGCCCATGCTCGCGCACATGCGCCGCGTCCTCCTCGCCGGTGCCGCCCCGGCCTACCTCGGCAGCGAAGGCGCCGAAACACACCTCCACGGCGCGCTGGAAGTCCTCGAAAGCTCGCTCGAACAATTGCATCTGTGAAGTCGATAGGATGAAGAGGCGGGCCGCCGCGGCTTGACCGCGATGCGGGGTTCGACGATCAACCCTATATCGTCCGTAACCCGTGGCTGGGCCAGGTTCGCGCCTCCATGCACAGGAAAGATGCTCTTCCCCAAAGCAACGAACCGGCCATTGTGCCCGGCGCTCCTGGCATCAGCCCAACAGTCGCGGCTTTATGAGTATCAGTGTTTGTGAATCGAGTCGTCGACCGTGTGCTCGGCGGCGATGGGGCTCAGCGACTGCTTGATGTTCGGCGAGCCGTTGCGATAGGCCGGAGCCTGCACGCAAGGCGCGACGTACTTGACGCCGTTGGCCAGGACGCGGCGAACCTCGGGGTTGTGGTACAGCGGAAACGTCTCATGCCCCGGTCGCCAGTAGAAAACCTTGCCGGCCCCGCGCTTCCAGACGCAGCCGCTACGAAACACCTCGCCGCCTTCGAACCAGCTCACGAAGATCAGCTCGTCCGGCGCGGGGATGTCGAAGTGCTCGCCGTACATCTCGACGTGGTCGAGTTGGATGTGGTCCTTTTCCAGGCCAGCGGTGATCGGGTGGCCGGGCGAGACGATCCACAGCCGCTCCATCTCCGCCGCTTCGCGCCACTTCAGGTGGCAGTTGGTGCCCATGAGCAGCTTGAACGGCTTGGCGTAATGCCCCGAGTGCAGCACGACCAGGCCCATCCCCTCGCGGACGCGCTGGGCGACCTTCCGGGCGATCTCGTCCTTCACATCACCGTGGGCGGCGTGGCCCCACCAGGTCATCACATCGGTGTTGGCCAGCAGTTCATCGCTCAGGCCGTGGTTTTCGTCCTGGTCGAGCGTGGCGGTGGTGACGGTGACCTGGTCGCCGAGCAATTCCTCGATGGCCGACTTCATCGCCGCGTGCATCCCGTCGGGATACAGCTTGGCAACTTCCTCGCTCTTGTGTTCGTGACGGTACTCGTGCCAGACGGTGACGCGGATCGGATCGGCCATGACGAAGCTCCGGGTTGCTGAGGTTCCGGGATACGGATTCCGGGGGTGGCCGTGCCTTGTAACACCACCGGTCGCAGCAATCAAGGTTGGTCGTATCGGCCGTGGTCGAGGGCGGCCTGATACATGGCCGCCAGGTTGTCCTGCGGCACGTTGGGCGGCAGGTTGTTGCCTTCACGGAAAACGAAGCGCCCGCCGCGTTTGATGCCGGAGTTGAGAATGTCCGCGGACCGCTGGTAGACGGCGTCGGGCGTGCCGTTGAGCAGCAGCGCCACCTCCGGCCCGCCGTTGAGATTGACGTCGGGCCCGAGTTCGGCGCGGCACCAGGCGAAGTCGACGGGGAAGCCGGTGTCGAAGGACGTAACGCCCAGTTGTTCGTGAAGGGTCGGGTACAGCCGCGTGGCGTCGCCGCACATGTGCATGCTGCGCTCGGCGCCGGCCGGACCGGCTTCGTAGTAAGCCCGGTGGTGCGGCATGACGCGCTCGACGTACATGTCGACGCCGATCATCGCACACGAATCGTCGGCCAGCCCGTTGCCCCGCCCCACCGCCTCGCCGAGGCGGTCCCAGAAGAACTGCCGCCGCTTGATCGCCGCCTGCGTGATGAACCCCATCAACCGGTCGGCATACTCCGGTTCGGCGGCCAGCTCCATCATGAACTCCGCCCCGCGCACGTTCATCGCCACGGTGACCGGCCCGTCGC
>CAYYPN010000307.1:0-3696 GCA_964473545.1 uncultured Planctomycetaceae bacterium | reverse complement strand
GGGCATCTGCGGTGAGCACGGCGGCGACCCGTCGTCGATCGACTTCTGCCACCGCGTGGGCCTGGACTACGTGTCCTGCTCGCCGTTCCGCGTGCCGGTCGCCCGCCTCGCCGCCGCCCAGGCCGCCCTGAACAACGGCAAGTAATCCGGCACACTACATTCGTCACACCAACAAAGCCCACCCATGGCCATGGGTGGGCTTTGTTTCTTGTGTGCCGGGCATGGTGCCTGCCACATATGCGTTGGACCTGCTTTAGTCCAAACCCAACTGCCGTGGCCCGAAGTCGAAGCTCATCGCCTGCTTTGCCTCATACAGCGTCCGCTCGGCGGTGGCGTTGGCTTTGGCGTTGCCGGCTTTGATCACATCCAGCACGTCGTCGTCGGTGTATTGGTCGCGGCGCTGGCGGATCGGGTCGAGGAATTCGTTGATCGCTTCGCCGAGGGTCTTCTTGCAGTCGCCGTCGCCGACCTCTCCCTGTGCATACGCTTGCTGCAGTTGTTCCACCTTCCGGGGGTCGGGATGGAAGATGCGCAGGTATTCGAAGACGGTGTTGCCTTCGATGACGGGCGCTTCGTCCATGGTGCCGCGGCCGGTGTAGATCTTGTTGCACTTTTTCTGCACCTGCCTGGGCGTGTCGCTCAGGAAGATCGCGTTGCCCAGGCTCTTGCTCATTTTCTGCGTGCCGTCGATGCCGGTGAGGCGGGCGATGCGTCCGACCTTCGCCCCCGGAATGGGGAAGACCCCGCCCTTGGCGACGTGGTCGGCGTCATCGACCTGTCCCCCCACGCCGCAGTAGGTCTGGTTGAATCGCCGGGCGATCTCGCGGGTCATCTCGATGTGCGGGACCTGGTCCTCGCCGACCGGCACGAGGTCGGGCTTGAACGCGAGGATGTCGGCGATCTGCCCGACCGCGTACATCAGAAACCCGAAGCTGTACTGATCGCCGAGGCCCTTGACGCGAATCTCGTCCTTGATGGTCGGGTTCTTCATCAGCCGACCGTACCCCAGCAGCATGGCGAAGTACCAGGTGAGTTCGGCGATGGCGGGGACCTCCGACTGGACAAAGAGCGTGGCCTTCCGGGGGTCGATGCCGACGCTGAGCCAGTCCTTGACGATCTGGAGGGTGTCGCGTCGGATCTCGTCGGTTTTGTCCGGGCGGGTGGTCAGGGCGTGGACGTTGGCGACGATGAAGTAGCAGTCGTAATCATCCTGCAGGGCGAGGCGATTTTCGAGCGATCCGACGTAATGGCCCAGGTGCAGGGCCCCGGTGGGGGTATCGCCGGTAAGGATGCGCGGTTGGGTCGTGTCGTTGCTCATGGTCGCCATGTTTTAGCGGGTTCGGCGTGTCAGGCCAAACGGGTGATTGATTCATCGCGAACGGCGCGACCAAGCCCGTATGGGTGGAAGGTTGCGAACGTCAACATCAACAACCACCTGTTTTCCTTCGTGTCTTCGCGGCCTGGTCGTTTCGCGATGAAATCCATCAGGTCGAAGCCGCCGCTCGACCGGCGACGTGGCCGGTGGCCCAGGCCCATTGGAAGTTGAACCCGCCGATGCGGCCGTCGACGTCGAGGATTTCGCCGACGAGGTACAGCCCGTCGCATCGGCGCGACCCCATGGTGCGGTAGTCGATTTCATCGAGCGGCACGCCGCCGGCGGTGACCTCGGCCTGGTTCCAGCCGCGTCCCCCGGTCACGGGCAACGCGAGGTTCGTCAGCGTATGCACGAGGGCCCGGCGTTTGTCGCGGACCAGTTGGCCGGCCTGGACCCCCGGAAGGACGCCGGCATGTTGTGCCAGCGCCGCGGCCAGGCGTTGGGGCAGACGTTCGGCGAGCAGGCGACCGATCGACGTGTCGCGTTGGACTTCGCCGGCGGCGATCAGACCGCGCTCGACGTCCTCGAACGAGCGGCCGGGCCGGAAGCTGGCGCGAAGCTCGACGTCCCGGCCGGCATCGCGCGCCGCCAGCCAGTGGCGTGAGATGTCCATGGCGACGGGGCCGGTGATGCCGAAGTGGGCGAAGAGCATGGCCCCGGTGCGCCGGTCGGCGAGCTTGCCGTCGACGTAACAGGCCAGTTCGACCTCAGCGCTGACGCCTGCAAGGTCAGCATGAAAGAACGTGTCGTCGAGCACGAGGGGCACGAGCGCGGGATGGGTGTGCGTGACGGTGTGGCCGAGGGATTGGGCCAGTTCGTACCCCGCGCCGTCGCTGCCGGAGCGCGGCAACGACCGGCCGCCGGTGGCGAGGATCACGCGGGCCGCGTGGAGTTGGCCGTGGGGGTGGGTGATGAGGAATTGCTGATTGCTGATTTCTGATTGCTGATTGGCCAGGCGTTCGATGGTGCTGACACGGTAATCGGTCAGGAGGGTCACGCCGAGTTTATTGCATCGGCCGAGCAGCGCGTCGAGGACGGTGCGGGCCTTGTCGGTGGTGGGGAAGAGCTTGCCGGTGGGTTCGCGTTTGAGTTCGACGCCCATGTCGGCGAACCAGTCGATGGTCTGCTGGACGGTGAAGCTGCGGAGGATGTTGCGGACGACCTTGTTCGAGCCGGCCGTGAAGTAATCGTCGGGTGTGACGGCGTGGTGGGTGACGTTGCAGCGTCCGCCGCCGGCGACGAGGATTTTCGCGCCGAGTCGGGCGGCGCCGTCGAGGAGGACCACCCCCGGACGGGGTTTGCCCCCGGCCTGGGCGCGAGCTTCAGCGGCCTGAATGGCGGCGGCGAGGCCGGCCGCGCCGCCGCCGATGATCGCGATGTCGCAGGTATCGCTCACCCCCGGAAGATAACATCGGCGAGGCCCGGCCGCGCCGCTTGTGTGTCGCCTCGCAGGTGTCGGTCACGGCGCAAGGATAGCATTGAGGGAGCGGCTCGCTGAAGCGAGCCGCTCCGGAGGGGGAGTGGGGGTTGCTGTTGGGTTAGACGAGGTCGGACGGTTGGCCGAAGGTGTCGGCGAAGATCCATTCGTTGAGTTTCATGCGGGAGCGGGGGGCCTGGTCGCGCTCGGCGAGTTGCGGGTCGTCGAACTTCCGGGGGTCGGCGGCGTAGCCGATGGCGATGGCGGTGAAGGGGGTATACCCATCGGGGATGCGGTACGTCTCGACGCACTTGCGTGGGTTGATGCCGGCCATCTGGTGGACGTGCAGGCCGAGGGACTGGGCCTGCACGGTGAGGTTGGCCGCGGCGAGGGCGAGGTCGTGTTCGCAGACTTTGTTGGGCTTTTCGTTTTTGGTGAAGGTCTGGCGGGTGACGGCGATGATGAGGACGCCGGCGTTCCGGGCCCAGGGCTGGTTGGCTTCGACGAGGCAGCCGAGCATGGTCTGGAACGCCTGGGTGTCGCGCCCGGCGATGAGGTAGCGCCAGGGTTGTTCGTTGTAACTGCTGGCGGCCCAGCGCGCCGCTTCCAGACAACTCAGCAGCTTTTCACGCTCGACCGGCCTGGGGTCAAAGGCATAAGGGCTGTACCGCTCGGCGAGCACGGGGAGGATCGGGTGGTCGGGTTGGGCATGTTTGGTGGTGTTGGTGGTGGTCATGGTTAGTTATAGGCGCGGCATGGGACCGGGGACAGGCGGCGGGCTGCGACAAGATGAACCCCACACAGCCCGCAGCGTCCGCATAATCGGCGCCGCACGGGATTGGCCTGAAGGGGCGGCTTAATCTGACGCGGGGGCGAGTCGATGAAGAGCCTGGGCGGCTGTATC
>CAYYPN010000306.1:0-3701 GCA_964473545.1 uncultured Planctomycetaceae bacterium | reverse complement strand
GCAAACCATGACCGGCGTAGGCGAGCATCATGATGTCAAACACCCGGCCCGGCTCGGCCTGCTTCGCCAGCGTCACGTACGGATGCGCATGGTCGAACGAACCGCGATGCTCACCTTCGACAAACACCTCGCACTCGGCCCACGAATCGAAGCGGAACACCACCCGCTGCCCCGCCGCCTCCGGCGGAACGGTGATGCTCGTTTTTATCCAGCCGTAGTCCCACTTGCCGCCCCAGACCGTGCCGATGGGCATCGGCTGGTAGTCCAGCGTCCGGGCCTCTTCGAGCCGGGGGGGGGTCGGGGTGACGTGCAACTGCAGGTCCAGGTCGCCCAGGGGCGTGTAAATCCGCTGTTCCAGGGCTTGACGCCACTGATCGATGCGCTTGTACCATTCGGCGGTCAGGGCCATGACGAAAACCTCGCGTTGTGCAGAACAAAAGGGGGTCCGGCATTGAAAGGGTAAGGCGGGAAAAAGTAAAGCCGGATGGGCAAGACAATCGCGAAGTGGCGAATAGCCGGGCCAGGCCGGACCTGAGCGACTCTTCGAGCGAAGGTCCGGGTTCTTGACGAAGCCCCAAGCCCGTTTCGGGGGCCGGGCGGATTCCAACACGACCGACGCGTTGCGTTGGAACTGGTTCTATGTCGGATTGTTGCCAGAAGGTCACGTGGATAGTTGGTATTTGGTAGGATTACAGACTTCTGGCGGACTGAATTCAGGTGATCGGGGACCGAGAGGTTTGAATCCGGAGGCGAACATGCTCGTGTTCATTGATGAAAGCTTTCGCACCAACAAACGCACCGGCAGTCGTTTCGGCGTCTTAGCGGGTGTCGCCATTCCCGAGGACATCTTCCACACGTTTCAACAAGACCTGTTCAACGTCCGCAAACCATACCACGGCCAGGTGCTCGGCCCCGATGATGAATTGCACGGCACGGAACTGCTCAACTCCGCAACGCTTAAGCGAATCGCGAAAAAGGGATTCTCTTATCATTGGAACCTAGCCGAAGATGTGCTGAACTTCTCGCGAAGCCGGAATGTGAAAGTGTTCGGAGTCGTTTGCTTCCGCAGTGGATTGCACTCGTTCGTCTGCGATGATGAGGTGAAACTGGACGTGACGTTCCGCTACTTGTTCGAGCGAATCGACGGGTACGTGAAACGTGAATTTCCAGGCAGAACGGCAAAGCTGATCTTCGACAACCGGGACCACAAGACGCACGAGAAGAATGCGAAGGCGATCACGAACTTCTTCGTGCGTAGCCAAATAGGGCTTGGATACGACAGCATCCTCCGCGTACCGTTCTTCGCCGTATCGCAGGGCCACAATTACGGACTTCAGTTGGCCGACCTGGTGACGACC
This sequence comes from uncultured Planctomycetaceae bacterium, assembly GCA_964473545.1. Classification (GTDB taxonomy): domain Bacteria; phylum Planctomycetota; class Phycisphaerae; order Phycisphaerales; family Zrk34; genus CAYWKS01. The sequence continues at coordinate 2,343 of CAYYPN010000306.1, read as the reverse complement.
GCGGTTGGGCTGTTCTTCCAGGGAGAGCGCCGATACAAGCCGATGTGGGACATCGTTCGGAAGATGCTCTATTTCTCGGAAGTGGGCGGCCAGCGACAGTCGAGCTTGAAAGTGATGCGAGACGAGCGGCGAAAGCCGTGGGGTGCGCCGTGAGGGATGAGCGCACGAAAAAGAGATCCGGCGGCCTTTCGGCCTATGGCTGGGCTGAATCGGCCCAGCACCGAATCTCGACGACAAAAGTATCGACTACAAATGCCTCCCGGTCAAATTAATTTATCGGTGGATTGCGTAACCAGCATCCAGCGGGCTGATCGTAAGCGATCAATTCACTCAACATTGTACCGAACAAGTCACAAAGCGGTGCGCAAGCAGCTTGTCGCAAACATCTGGAAAGAACTCGGCGGACATTCCCGGAAACGGGAGAAATAGGGGGCGGCGCCATAAGCGCCTTTAGAATCCGGGAGTTATAGCGGGAAATCTTTTTTCGCGATGTCCGACCTGACATGGGGCGGACATGGGGTCATGGGCCGGCACGTCAATCGTAAACCTCGTACGTACGCGAAGTTGGATTTCACCGCGGCCCGCGGCGCAGCGCGGGGGGGGAGGGGGGTTCGGCTGTCATACGGGAATACCCACCCCCCGGAATCCGGAATCCTGACCGCTGAAAACTGACCGCTGGCTACTGACCTGTTCCTCACGCCGCGATGTCGCGGCCCTCGTGGGTGAGGGTGATCGGCTGCTCGGCGGGGGGCCGGTAGGGCACGACTTGGACCGGGGCGGCGTTGGCCAGGAACGCGATCATCTGCCGGGCCTCGCGGCCGGCGGCGGCGTCGGGCTTCACTTCATGGGCATAGATTGTCTGGCTGCCCCCCTTCCGGGGGTCGGGCGTGCTGGCGGTGAAGAACACGCCCAGGCGATCGGGTCGATGGGCGTCGGTGAAGATGCGGCCCGGATCGCGGACCCACATGCAGAACCAGACCCGACACACGCTCGGACGATCGTGATAGATTCCGCAGCCGGTTTCGCAGGCGTGGGGGCACGGCGTGCCGGCGGGCTTGTCCAGCGGGGCGACCCGCATCGCGGTGCAGCAGACGTTGCATCCGCCGCAGTCCCGCGGGGCGTCTTCGGTGTGGCTCGTCGGCATCGACGCCGCACGCGTGGATGACATACGCGGCTTGTCCCCCAAAGACTCTCTCACAGACATCTCTCCCAACCAGCACCCATGCGGTCCGCCAACAACACGTCCCGCTGCCTAACCCATCGACCCCCGGAAGGGTCGGGTTCACCCCGGCGCGGGATATAACTGGTCGTGGACGACAATTCACACGGTTGGCATGGGTCCGACCGCGACTTATCCTGTTGGGTCTATGTCCCAGCGGCTCCAACAGCTAGACGCCGAGGCGACCGCCGCGCTGGCCGCGGCCGACGATGCGGACACGCTCGAACGCTTCCGCATCGACTACCTTGGGCCCAAGGGTCGCCTGCGGGCGGCGATGAGCTGGCTCAAGGACGCCGATGCGTCCGAGAAGCCGGTGCTCGGCCAGGGACTCAACGCCCTCAAGCAGCGCCTGGAGTCGGAATACAAGGCCAGGCTCGCTTCGGTTGATGGCGGGACCTCGCCCGCGGCGAAGGGTCCGGCGATCGACGTGACCGAACCCGGCGTCGCGGCGCGGATGGGTCGGGTTCACGTGATCCGCCAGGTCATCGACGAGCTGGTCGAGGTGTTCGGGCGGATGGGCTTCGACCTGGCCGAGGGACCGGAGCTGGAGGATGAGCAGCACAACTTCGTGGATCTGAACATTCCGCCGGAGCATCCGGCCCGCGATCCGCTGGACAACTTCTACATCGACGAATCGCATCTGCTGCGGACGCAGACGTCGACGGTGCAGATCCGGGTGATGGAGACCACGCCGCCGCCGGTGCGGATCGTGTCGATCGGCCGGGTGTATCGGCCGGACACGCACGACGCGACGCACTCGTCGATGTTCCACCAGGTCGAAGGGCTGTACGTGGATCGCGGGGTGTCGATGAGCGACCTGAAGACGACGCTGGTACAGTTCGCCCGGGCGATGTTCGGGCCCGAGGCCGAGGTCCGCCTGCGGCCGAGCTACTTCCCCTTCACCGAGCCCAGCGCCGAGCTGGACATCAAGATGCAGGTCAGGGGCAAGTACGACTGGGTCGAGCTGGGCGGGTGCGGCATGGTCGATCCAAACGTGTTCCAGGCGGTCGGGTATGATCCGGAGCAATGGACCGGCTGGGCGTTCGGGCTGGGCGTGGAGCGGATCGCGATGCGGCGGTACGGGATCGAGGACATCCGCTGGCTGTAAGAGAATGACGTGAGGT
>CAYYPN010000305.1:0-3721 GCA_964473545.1 uncultured Planctomycetaceae bacterium | reverse complement strand
GTGCGGGTGTTTCGTGGATGTGTTGCCGGGCGCGCCAGATGTCGATGATGCGAATCGCATCGGGCAGGTTCACCGTCACGGCATGGTCGATCCACGCCGCCGCATCGGCCGGGAAGAACATCAGTCGGGCTTTACCCGATCGACATCGATCGCCGCCGGTTGCCGTTTCGGGGCGAATTGCTCAGCAGTACACCGCGACGCTCCGCCCGCCCGCCCGCGCACCACAACCGACCCCCACGCCCCGGCCTCACCCAAGTTGACGCCCCCCACCCCGAACGCGATGATGCGGCAAACATCCGGGCAAACGGGGCCGGGCGATACCTCGCCCCATTCCCCAGCCATCGGGCCAGACGACCAACCGTCGTGAGTGTGACTGGCGCAAAACCTTTAGATTCTGATCGCTTGCGCCAAGAGAGCATGAAGCGGCAATCTCGGTAGGTTACGCTTTTTGGGGTTTCACTTTGAATTCAGTGCTTTCGCCCATCGCTCAATGTACCCTTCAGAACCATCTTGCCCCAAGTCTTGACGTAGCGGGTAGCAGCTTCGCCACGGAGCCGCTTCATTGGTAACGTGATTCCCTCTTTTATCCGCATCGAGCGCTGCGACCAATCCGCGTTCTTTGAAACGATTGAGGAGAAAATGGAACCGACACATTTTTGCGGCAGAGGGCGTTTGTGTGTCTCGCTTCGAGTCCGGCCTCGCACGGTGCATCTGGCCGAATGCCGCAAATCGAGCCAAATTGTCCCCGATGACACCCTTACAGATGGGACAGTCGCACACTTTCTCGAAGAAATCCGAGGGATTGCTGATTCCGACATCCGGAAAGCACCGCTGTATGTCGGGCACGCCAACACGCTTTCGGATAGGAGGCAGGTAATATCGAACTGTGGGAGCGGCAACGCCTTTCACCTTTGCCACATCACTTCGTTCGCCGTAGCCGACGCCATGGCTGATGCCCGTGAGTCCATCATGCGTTAAAAGCATGCTGAAGTACCCCCCGTGCAGGTTGTACACCGATATCGCCTCGGGTAGGCCTGAAACGAGACGACGAAACGCTTGAAGTTTATCCAAGGATGCATTCAATTCGTCAAAACCATCAAACCAAAACCACACGCCTGAGACTCCCGTCTTTGGAATTTCTCGAATCAAGTAGTCAACCCACTTAGAACTCGCCAGAAATGAATCATTCGCACACACAACAGCATGAACAGATTTGTCCGGAGCAATTGTGACAGAGCGCCGCACCAAGTCCATGGCTACTTTAAAGCCATCGTTATCCCACTTCTCATGAATATAGAAGTATGGCGCAAACACGGCATTCGGTGTGCCGATTCCCTCAAACTCGGCCTTCAGTACTGGATCACCTTGAATTTCTGGATCGATGAGCTGTTCGATTCGTTGGACTTGATAGTCAATGACACCTTTGCAGAATTCGTCGCGATCTTCTTCAGGGATCGAGGATGGATCAATTGCAGTGCATGACTGGCCATCATTCACGGCTGTGTTGAACCGTGACCCGAGGGCTGTTGCAAGGCTCGTGTAAGAGTCCTTGACAGCAGTGAATTTCTTCTTGGTCTTACGGTCTTTACGCGTGGACTTCAACGCATCGAGGTCACTCCGTTTCTTTCCCGTACTCGGATCAATGTATGGTCCGAAGCAATAGGTCATTGGGTCCAGATAGAACCGCAGCGATGGATTATCCTTACGTAGTCTCGCCAGTAGACTAGCAGTGGCGGCCGGGGTAATCTCCAGTAAATTTGCTCCGAACATGATCCCGTCGTACTTGCCCGCGAGCTTGAGAAAATAGTCTTTCTCGGCGTGCGAGCCATAGCGAAGGATAATTTGGGGCGGTGTGACACTCATGCTAGCTGCGCTTCCAAACGTTCAATGTAGAAATCACGGTAATCTGGCATAGTGACGTTTGATTTCTGCGCAGGACATAAAACGATGCAGCGCGGGCCGGGCTGAACGCCGATCAAGCCAAGGCCATGTTCTTCTAATAAAGGGACTTCGACCCTTTTCGCAGCTTGCCAAGGAAGCGCAAGGTACACATAATCCGCACACAGTTGATACACTAGCGCCTGCTCAAAGGCCCGCTTCCAACGCGAGAGCTTTAACTCCACAGCTACTGTCGTTTGTTCGGACGCAGCATATCCATATAGATCAATACGGTATTCGAAGAACTGTACTTCATCCTGCTGATGTCCAAACCCACGCCGGCGTAGCGAGCGCTGGACCGGCGCAAGAAGCGCGGATTCTTTACAAAATGTTGCCATGCTTGTCCTTTAGTTCTTCGAAAACATTAATTGAATGCATTATGCGGTAGATAAACACAACGATGACGCATAGTAGTGCACCCGACGCAACAAATCCCATAATATGAGGCCAGTCCGCTTCGACTGGCCATACCTCGAATCCTGATAGTATAGCCATGATCAGAAAGATACCTGATGTAATGGCCATCGCTAATGTCAATCGGCGCAACCAGATCAGTGCGTTTGAGACGCAGGAGACTGACGCATCGACTGAGCGAAGAGACTTCAGTTTTTCGCTGTCCCTCAGAACAAAATCGTGTACCGCGTTTCGGAGTGTTTCCCGACCTGTCGTAGTAATCTTCGGTGGCTTGGAAGCATGGGGAGTACCGTCCGGCTTTAGCAAACTTTGGACTTCAACCGAAGTATCGAGCATCAAGATCGGCTCAAAGACATCGACGAGTGTTTGTTCTAGCGATCGGAGAACTCGAGCACGAAGTTCTCTCATCTCATCCTGTGGCTGTTTTCCGAAGGTTGATTCACCGTGCAGTTTCCATATGGCAACAACTGCTGCTGGGCAGAAGACGCCTTGGACCGCAATGCCAAATTCTACTATGTCTGCACTCAATGCAACGTGCCCTTCCGCAGAACCTTGTCCCGAATTTCTGATTCACTAGTCCATCCTTCATCATCGTATTTAGTGTATACGTAGTACAGAAGGTCTTGAAGGGAGTAGTTGGCGAACTTTGATTTGATCCTGCGGATACCATCGATAAACGGCTGCTTGTTGGCGTCCTCAAGAAGCTTCTCGACCATATCCAATCCATCGTCCGTCAATGTAAACTTACGTTCCTCGTATGAGTCTGCGGTGCTTGCGTCTGATCGGTTATGCACACTCTGGAACGGGCGAGCATCGTCACCCATGAGGTGCTCGAAAGACAATTCCTCGATCTCGGCTGCTTCCGCTTCCGTCGCCTCGCCCTGATCTTCACTCTTGATGAGCCTCAGATTCTCAAGCAGTTCCAACTCGTCGTAGAGCTTTCGAGAATACGGGCCGGCTTTGTATGGTGTGAACTCGAATCCGCGATCTACTTGCTCGATCCCTGCTTCTTTCCAGAGGAGGAAGAGCAACTTCTGCAGGCGTGTCGTCCCACCAATACCTGCACTCGTCACGCCGGAATCGTCGGTCCCCAAGAGGAGTAGAAGCAGATCCTGCTTTGAAATGGTGGATGCCTTGTCCATCTGTGACTCCTTTCACGTACTCTACCAACCATGTCCACTGAGTGCCAAACTGCCGGCCTCGGTGCAGCGTGAGGCGGCAGCGTAGACGGATTATCCATGGCCCTCACGCTGCGGCTTCGTGGTGGTTGACGACCTCGCGTTCGACGGCTTCGCCGAGCAGGCGGGAGGGTTTGCCGGTGCAGGTGAGGGTGAGGTGGTGCATGGCGCGGGTGCAGGCGACGTAGAGC
>CAYYPN010000304.1:0-3752 GCA_964473545.1 uncultured Planctomycetaceae bacterium | reverse complement strand
GCGGCAAGTTCTTCCACACTGACTGGCCCGAACCCGGCCGCCCGCAGATCGAGGCATAGACCGCGCGGCTTGGCGCGTGATGCAATCGCAGGTGAATCCGGCTGTTCGCTCGCGTTCACAACCGGCGCGGGATTGGCGGCACGTCAGCGGCACAGCATGACCGCGCGGAGTGGGCTGCGACGTGTCGGCCGCCTGCCGGTTACTGCTTCGTCAGCTTCGTGATGCGGCCGTCTTCGATCCATTCGACGATGTAGATGTTGCCGTCGGCGTCGAAGCAGCCGCCGTGGGGCGAGTTGAACTTGCCCGGCTGGCGCATGTCGTGGGGCACGTTCGGCCAGCCGTGGTGGTGCACGATCTGGGCGTGATTGTCGCCCAGCTTGCACGCCACCGGCCGATCCAGGTGATCGTACACATTGATGAACGCCGACAGGTCCGGCACCAGCAGCTCGTCGTTCGGTCCCTCCGCGAAACAGCACGGATGGTCCTGGTAGAACGACTGGATGTAATTCATCTCCAGGTCGAACACGATCACCCGGCAGTTGCCCCGGTCGGTCACGTACAGCACCGGTTCGTGCCGGCTCGTCGCGGCGGTCCGCGTGAAGATCGACAGGCCATGCGGACAACGGAACGGCCCCAGGCCCGTCGTGCCGTCGTAGCTCTGCTGGTAATGGCCGTCGGCGTCGTAAGCGCTGATGAGTGACTGGCCGTACCCGTCGCCGACGAACACCCGTCCGTCCGGCGCCTCAGCCGCCCAGGTGGGCGAATACTTGCCGCCGTCGGCGTAAGCCGGATGATCGGGCATGGCCAGCTTCATCACGGTTTCGCCGGTCAGCGTGGTCTTGACCACCTCGCCGGAGTTCTGGTCGGTGAGCCAGAGGTACTGGCCGTCGGCGCCGTCGACCCGCGTCAGGCCGTGCGCCCCGAGGAAGCGGTCGGAAGGAAACTCGCCCCACGTCCCGGCGAACGTGCCGTCCGGCTCGAACCGCACCACCGCGTGCGGCGACTGGTTGAACACATGCACGTAACCCTCGGCATCGACGCACACGCCATGCGTGTATCCGAGCTTGATGTCCTCGGGCAGCTTCGCCCAGTCGCTGTGCCATTGGTAGTGGTGCGCATCCTTGCCGATGATGACCGGTTCGGTGGTGGTGCTCATGGTGCGGGGTCCTTGTATGGGGTGAGAGCGGACATGTTGGCGTGCGTCGGGCAAGGTTTCAAGGCGGAGGGGAAGGTTGGATTTGGCAAACTCGGTGCATGGCCTACCGGATCACCCTGGCCGACCGGGCGCGCAAGGACCTTGGCAAGTTGCCGCACGACGTGGCGGCACGCATGCTGCGCAAGCTCGCCTCGCAGGCGGACGGCTCGACGAGCGACGTAAAACGCCTGACGAATCACACCCCCGAATATCGTCTGCGGGTGGGGGACTATCGTATACTGTTTGAGATAGACGGCGATGAACTGGTGGTCCATCGCATCGGCCACCGCCGCGACATTTACCGATGACAGGGCATCCCATGATCGAATTACATCCCCAGATCATCCGGCGCGACGGTCAGGAGGCGTTTGTTGTTCTCACGTGGGAGGAGTTCGTCGAACTGCGCGACCAGTTGGACGACCTGCTCGACGTCGTCGAGTTGCGCCAGGCCAAGCGTGAAAATGAAGGCAAGCCCACCGCCACGCTGGACGAGGTTGCCCAGGCGATGGGTATCGACTTGAGCTGACCGAAAGGGGCTCGGCGATGACAATCGCTCGCCGATGGGGTACCTTTGCCGGTCCACCCGACGCGAGCTTTGATCATGAGCTACACCTACGTCCTTCCGGTTGGCCAGCACAACGCCCTGGTGGCCGCGGCGTTCGCCGCCCGCGGCTTCACCGCCGACGAGGCCGCCGCCGCCGCTCGTTTCTGCGAACTGGCCAGCCGGCATGGCATCAAGACCCACAACGCGCTCAAGGCCCTGCATCTCGACGAGCACTTCGGCTCGCAGGCCGGCGGGTGCAAGCCCGGGGCGACCATCGAAAAGCTCCACCCCCGCTACCCGGCCGTGCACCGCTGGAACGCCAACCGCAAGCTCGGCCAGGCCGTCGCCTTCGAAGCCATGGCCACCTGCATGGAACTGGCCGATGAGTACGGCGTGGGCATCGTCACCGTCGACAATGCCTTCCACTATCTCTGGGGCGGGGGGTACGTGATCGACGCGGCCAGGAAGGGGTACCTGGCGTATACCTGCTGCACCGCCGCGCTGGCCGAGGTCGTCCCCTTCGGCGGGAAGTTCCCGACCCTCGGCACCAACCCGCACTCGTGGGCCTTCCCCACCGAAGAGGCGGTCGGCTTCCCCATCTGCATCGACTGGGCCACCAGCACCGTCGCCATGGGCCGCGTGCAACAGTTCAAACGTGAAGGCAAACCGCTACCGCCCAACGCCGCCGTGGATAAAGACGGCAACCCCACCACCGACCCCAACCAGGTCAACGCGTTGCTGCCGTTCGGGGCGCACAAGGGCTACGGCCTGTCGCTGATCAACGAGCTGCTGGCGGCGTACACCGGCGGGTCGCTGCCGACCTTACGCAGTCGCTGGAGCCAGGCGGGCCAGGAAGAGAAATGCACCCCGCACTTTTTCTTCCAGTGCATCAAGCCCGACGCGCTGAGCTGCGGCGACTTCGCCTGCGGCCGCGACCAGAACGCCAACGTCAACGCCGTCATCCATGACATCCTCGGCCACGGCAACACGCCCCCGGAAGGCAAGGCGATATTGCCCGGTCAGATCGAAGCCGAGGCGGCGCAACTCTCGGCCAAGTACGGCGGGCTGCTGTTCACCCGGGCCGAGATCGACGAGTTCAAACAGATCGCCGACCGCGTCAACGTCGCGTTAGACGTCGACAACCTGGCGCGGGTGGAAGAGTGATATCCCACGCCTGCCGTGCCCCGGGATGGTGATCCCGGGGCTTTACCCCATCGACAACATGACATGCGCTAAAGCCCCCGGAACACTTTTCGGGGGTGCGGGTTACGGGGGTGCGGATTCGATTTCATTCTCCAGCGTCAACCGCATGCTCAGCGCGTGCACGCCGGGTCGGTAGTAGTCGCGGAGGATGCGTACGCAGCGGAACCCGCGGCTTTCGTAGAGGCGCACACCGCACACGTAGGTTGGCGAATACTATCGACATCGCACCCGGAAAGTTCAACAGAAATCTTTCGTGGGATGAAAAGATTTTCATCCCGTCGCATTCGGGTTGCCCGGCATGGGCCTGTGCAACCCGCGTTGGCCGCATGGCTGTCTCTCCAGCCCGACCCGGAACCACCATCGGCCACCACCTGGCCCCGGTTAACCCAAAACCCCCACGCCGGGCCAAAGCGAAGCGCCGGCCCGGGTTCTTCTACCCAGCGCCCCAATGCCAAATAACGAATGTCGAATCAAACCCGAAGCCCGAATGACGACCCCGCATCACCATTCGACATACGACATCCCCCCTTCCGAATTCCCCATTCCCTATGGCCTGTTCCCTTCCTGCCGTTGCCTCCCTTTGACATCCCCCACCGGCCAACGCCAGAATAGGCTTCCCACCGCACGGAGGTCGTCGGTCCCAATCGGGATGTCTGGAGGGACGTGCCTAAACCCGGAAAGGTTTTTCCCACGATGTCACTGAATATCCGCCCGCAGTCCGATTGTGCCCTGGACCTGGTCAGCCTCGGCGAATGCATGGTTCGCCTCTCGCCCAAAGGCCACGGCCGCATCGAGTTCGCCAAGGAGATG
>CAYYPN010000303.1:0-3767 GCA_964473545.1 uncultured Planctomycetaceae bacterium | reverse complement strand
TCCAACCGATAGGGTCCACCCCTTCTTCTTTCACAGCAAATTATGGACATGACCGATGGCGGTCTCCGAGTCGTTGCGTGGGGTGGGGCGGACCGGCCAAGCCACCCGTGAGAAGGTTCTGAAAGCCGCTCACGAGTTAGGCTATCGCGTCAATGCCTCGGCCAAGGCTGTCCGTTATGGTCGATTCAATTCCCTGGCGCTGCTGGTGAGTTTGGATTACCACCGCCATCGTGTTCTGGAGCAGGTTTGGAACGGCGTCCACGACGGGCTGCAGGTTCACGATCTGCAATTGACTGTGCATCGGCTATCCGAGGCGGATGTGACCGGGGCGACGACGGACCCGGCAATTTTCCGGGAGGCAATGGCGGACGGATTTCTGGTGAACTATGGCGTGGCGGACCGCGTGGAATTGTGGTTGCGGACTTACCGCCTGCCGGCAGTCTGGCTGAACTACAAGCAGCGATTCGATAGCATCTATCCCCAGGACTTCGAGGCTGCGGCGGATGCGACGCGCCGGCTGCTGGAACTGGGGCATCGGCGCATCATTTACGTCGATTTCACCGGCGGCCCCACGAAAGGCGGTCACTACAGCACACAAGATCGTTATGCCGGCTACAAGTCGGAGATGCGAAAAGCAGGCCTTGAGCCGCAGTTGGCCGGCGACGCGGGATATGTCGAGCCACAACAGCGGCTCGACGAGGCGACAGCGCTGTTGGGCACCGCAAATCGGCCGACCGCCGTACTGGGATATTCTGCGGCATCGATCCTGCCTTTGTTCTGGGCGGCGACGGCTCGGTGCCAACTGCGCGTACCGGAAGACCTGTCGCTTGTCTCGTTCCATCACCGGCCATTACAGGATGTGGGTGTGCCGGTGGCCACGGTGGTGATCCCGGAGAAGGAGATGGGATACCAGGCGGTGGCGATGCTTGTGCAGAAGATCCGCCACAGCGGTCGTGATCAACGGTCGGTGGCGCTGCCTGCAACATATTTCGAAGGAACCACCGTCGGCCCCGCGCCCTGGAACACCGGAGGCCTGTCATGAACTCCCACGGCCATCTTTTTCGGCGTCATAAGGCGAGGCATGGTTTCACACTGGTTGAGTTACTCGTGGTCGTGGCGATCATTGCACTGCTGCTGTCGATCTTGCTGCCGGCGATGAACAGGGCGCGCGAAACGGCCCGCAAAGTGGTCTGCCTGAGCAACCTCAAGCAGTTTGGTCTGGCGTACGCGGCGTACCAGTCTGAAAACCATCAATGGTTGCCCGCCTGCTTTGAGAACAACGCCCCTCAGCCCAGCCTCTGGTGGGCCCAGCGACTGGAAATCTACTTCAATGTCGAGGTCCCGCGCGGCAACTTCGGCTACTCCGTTTCGCCCCCGCAAGCCCCGCCAGCCATCCTGACCTGCCCGTCGTTCGAAAGTTTTCTCGGCAAGCCCGTCGACGACACAACCATCGCGGCCTGGAGCCATCTGTTCTACTTGCAGAACCCAGACTGGACCGGGGGCCAGCCCGCTGACCCCAGCGTCCCTGCCATTCAACGCTTTCACCGCGCCGGCGCGTTTAAACGCCCGGCGGACGCGATCCTCAACTTCTGCATGACCGGCGCCAAGTACACCACCGATCAGTTCGGCGGGCACTATACCAGTCATGAATCCGGCCGTCCCTCCCTGTTCGTCGACAGCCACGCCGACACCTTGGATAAAAGCCGTGATGCGATGAACAAACCTCTTGTACTGGAATTGCAGGTCAAATAACCCGTGCCCGACCGGCAAGGCCCAGGAGCATATTGATGCGACGCACCGATTTGATCTTCTACGCTCTGATCCTCGCGATGGTGTGCTCTTGGACAACAGGGGCGCTGGCCGAGCCGCAGACGCTCGCCCCGTCACGCCACTGGCGGCCGATCTACCCCGATGTCTTCGGCTACAACTCGAATATCGGCTGCGTCGCCATCGGCGGAAGACTCAACCCGGTGCCGTGGGACGATCCACGAGTCGTCGAGACCATCACGAAACTTCACGCCGGGCACATCCGCTTCCCCGGCGGCAGCGTCTCGCAGATCTACAACTGGAAAACGGACACGCTGCAATATCCCATCCCGCCCAAGGGCCCCGACACCTTGGCCTCCCACGACATCGCCCGCATGGTCGAACGGCCCGTCACCTGCAATATGGACGGGTTCATCGCGATGACCCGCCAACTCGGCATCACGCCGTTGTTCGTGCTGAATGTCGCGCAGGAAAACCGCCCCGACCAGGCCGCCTGGGCCGATCACCTTAAGGCCCAGTACGGAGAACTGTCGGTCGTCCACTGGGAACTGGGCAACGAGAACGCCCACTGGCAGGACACGAAGGACATCGATGTGTATCTCGAACGGGTGCACCCGGTCGGCCGGCACCTGCTGGAAAATTATCCGGGCGTGAATGTGGCCGCGGTCGCTTCACCGCCGCATCATCTCTGGCAGCCGGCGCCGAAGTTTCAGGGCGAGCCCAAAGGCGTCGAACAATGGAACCAGAAGTTGGCCGAGAACGACGACTTCTACAACGCCATCATCCACCACGCTTATCTCCGCTCGTGGGAAAGAGATCAGGACCGGACTTATTTCAAATTCGAAGAGAAGGCCGACCAGATCGAATACCTCTTCGCCTTCGGCGACGAAATGCCGGACCTCATGCTCGACTACCACCATTACTACAACGGCGACAAGCCCCTGTGGCTGACCGAGGTGGGCGTGCTCAACGACGGCGTCGACCACAACCTCTGGGGCGTCTGCCTGGCCGGGATGAGTTACGAGTTGAATCTGCTGGTTCTCGGCGACCAGGTGCGCTACATCAGCCGGCACCTGCTCATGCATGTGCCGGCCAACGACATGGTCGCCATCTGGATCACCGGTGAGCAAGGTGAACTGGACAGCGTCGCGGTGAGCCATCCGGTCGGCAAAATCCACGCGCTGAACGGCGAGGCCGCCCGCAACGCTGACCGCATCGCACCGCTGGACATCGCCCCGGGCGCCACGTTCCCCGGCCACCTGTCCTTGCGCGGTCGTGAATATCCCGCGCTGTCGGGCTTGGCCATCGACCATCCCCGCGGCCGGTACCTGTTCATCGTCAATCGCCATAACGATGCGACCGAAGTGACTGTTCCCAAGGGCCCATGGCAGGTTGAGCAGTACCACGGCCGGATGCTCGGGCCCCTCGCCGAAGTCGAACACACGCAACCCGAACTCGCCGACGGCCAGGCGCTGCCTCTGCCGCCGCTTAGCTTCACCCGGCTTTTCCAACCGAATCCACCGAGGCAGGACAACCAACCATAAGTCGTATCTTCACACCGATCACTCATTAAGGGAGGTATCCACAATGTTTAGAGCCACACAAATCATGACAGTTTTACTGATCGCCGGCGGCCTGTGCGCCGCGCAAGCCTCAGCCGAACCGATCAACCTCGTCGGCAACCCCAGCTTCGAAGCCAACCCGACAATCGGCACGATCGGCTGGACCGAGTTGAACATTGGCGTCACCGGTAACGGCAACGAGATTTCCGTCGAAGACACCCTGTCCGACGAGGCCCAGGATGGCAACCAATTCATGGTGTTCGGTCCCGGCGCCAACTGGTCGGGCTCGGGCAACGATGTCCTTCAGCAGGACCTGATCACTGAGGCCGGCCAGGAATACATTCTGACGTTCTACTGGGAAGCCCGTGGCAGCAGCACCGTGGAGCAGGCGCTGAAGTACCGCTTGGTTGATGTCGAGAACAGCAATGCGCTGATTAA
>CAYYPN010000302.1:0-3789 GCA_964473545.1 uncultured Planctomycetaceae bacterium | reverse complement strand
TCATGGGGCCAAAAGCTACATGTGGGGGCAGGTTGAGTCAAGTAAATACCCCTATAGAAGAATGTCTTGTTGCTGCGCGCGGCAATCTCTGCGGGCTTGTCGTAGATGCGGCAGGCAATCGCACCCTTGCCGATGGAGAACCCGGTCAGGGACAGTTGATTCATTGTCGTTATACGAGCCCTTTCAGTCCTGCTATACAGTGAGGCGAGCGTCCCGATCTGGTAAGATTCAAGTAGTAATGGTTTGGCTGCACACCGGTGAGCGACGATGCCTTACACAGCTCATCGGCGCGCCATTTGCAGGACTTGGGGCTTGGGTTTTTCGTATCTGAACGAAGGGGTTGCAGACGTGACGACACTAGATCAACGCATTGCCGACGGTTTGCCACGCGCACTGGGTGTTGGTGGCCGACCGCTTCACTGTAGCGTGACGGTCAAGGCTTCGAAAGCGCGGTCGGCGCTGAGCTATACGATCGATAACCACACGTCCACCGATTGTCGTATACAGGAAGTGGTTCTATTTGACCTGGTTAACCCGGCGCCGCAAGCGGGCCAACGGATTAACGGGTTAACGAATCAACGATCCCGTCGTATGATGGCCGCATGTCTAAACCCTGGGAACATGCCAAGAGCGGGGGCAGTGAAGCCGACGACCTGGCGGCGCGGTTTGTCGAGTCGCTGTCTTACGACACCCGCATGTACAAGCACGACATCGCCGGCTCGGTCGCCCACGCGCGAATGCTGCAGCACGTGGAGCTGATTACGAAGAAGGACCTCAAGGCGATCGAGAAGGGGCTGGCCGAGATCGAAGCCGAGATCGAGGCGGCCGACGTCACCGGCTGGTCCGGCTGGAAGGTCGAACTCGAAGACGTGCACATGTGCATCGAGGCGGCGCTGATCGAAAAGATCGGCGAACCCGGCAAGAAGCTGCACACCGGGCGGAGCCGCAATGACCAGGTGGCGACGGACCTGCTCATGTGGCTGACTGACGCCGAAGAGCAAATCAAGGCTCATCTAGGCGAACTCATTACAGCCCTTACCGACTTGGCAGAGCGCGAGGGCCAGACCGTGATGCCCTCGTACACCCACCTCCAACGGGCGCAGCCGTCAACGGTGGGTGGCGAGTTGGTGGCGTGGTGGCATGCATTCGCTGACTGCTACGGGCGGTTCAACTGCGGCCATGGCGAGATGCCCCTGGGCAGCGGTGCGATTGCAGGCTCAAGCCTTCCGCTTGACCGATCGCACACCCATGCGAACCTGCCTTTCAATACCATTTCTGGTAGCTCGATCCACGCCACGGCCTCGCGTGACCGGGCCCTCGATTTCGTTTACGCCCTGTCGATGACCTCGATGTGGCTGTCCCGCTGGGCCGAGCAGTGGATCATTTACATGACGGCCGAGTTCGGGTTCCTGTCAATCGGTGATGCGTATACGACCGGCTCGTCGATGATGCCGCAGAAGCGCAACCCCGACATGCTCGAACTCATTCGAGGCCGGTGCGGGAATGTGTACGGCCACCTCGTGGCATTGCTCACCATGTGCAAGGGCCTGACCATCGGGTACAACCGCGACCTGCAGGAAGACAAGCGCCACGTCTTCGCCGCCTACGACACGGTGCGCGACTGCCTGGAGATGGCGACCGGCATCGTGAAGTCGGCGAAGTTCAACGCCAGGCGCATCAAGGACGGCCTGGACCGGGGCTTTCTCGATGCGACGAGCCTGGCCGAGTACCTGGTCACGAAGGGCGTGCCGTTCCGGACGGCCCACCAGTATGTCGGCACGCTCGTGCGGCATTGCATCGACAACGACATCGTCAAACTCACGGACCTCAGCGTGGCGCAGATGAAGCAGATCGCTGCGTGTGACGCGATCGAAGACGATGTATATGACTGGCTCGGACCGGAGAACGTGGTCAAGCGGTACCAGACCTACGGCAATGCGGGGGTGAGCGGGTTCAAGCAGCAGTTGGCCGAGTGGAAGAATCGGCTGGGTGTTGACAGCCACGACACCCCCACCGGAAACGATGCGCTGTTCGATCTCGACGACACCGCGGCGGAAGAGGCGGCGTTGATCGAAGCCTACCAGGCGCAGAAGCGCACGCTGGATGACCTGCCTTATACCGAGCAGTTCGAGGCGATCGTGCAGGCGGTCGGCGCGAACGATCGGACGGACCTGTTTCATCGGCTGCACAACCTGCGAAAGGCCGGCCGGCTGCCCAAGGGTTTGAAAGCGTGGGAGAAGGCGCCGGTGGTGACCGGGGAACAGGCGACGCTGCTCAAGGCGCTGGTGACCGAAGCGGTGGGGCAGTTGTCGTTGCGGGACCGGTTGCCGTACAGCCCGGAGTTCGATGACATCGTGCAGCGGTTCAACGCGCAGGCGGGGTTGAGCTTTTCGCCGTACCAGGTGTGGCGGGTGATCGCGAAGTTGGCGAAGTGACCCCCGGAAGGGGGGCGGGGTTCAGAGAAGAACCCGGATGTTCGCGGACTCACATCCGGCTTGGGGAGAAGGGTCAAGCCGGACCTGTCCAACGGACCCCTTCGGGGAGTGAAACGAAGATCCGGGTTTTCCGCCGATTTCTTTGTAACTTTTACACGTGATCGGCCGTGCCGGTCGCAGCGATGCCACGCTCGGCGATGGTTTTTTTCATTGGCGAGGGCAATTTCCGGGTAGGCTGAGCGTCTATCTGGTGAGCACTTTTGGAGAAACGCCATGACCATGACAGCGACGAACCGGTCGATGCCGCTGACGCGAGCGGCGATGCGTTTTCTCCTGCGCCACCGGGCCGGGGTCATCGAGGGGCTCGATCCAACGACCGGCCGGTCGATGCGGGGGCGCGTGCATTACGAACCGCGTGAAGGCGGGGCGTTTACCGCGTTCATGCCCGCCGATCGGGCGCTGGTCGATGTGATCACGAGCGGCGGGGCGGTGAGCATCACCGTCGATGCCTCGCACGCCCCCGCCCGGGGCCCGGTGCGCGATGAGGTCGGCCTGCCGACCGAACATGCCGTGGCGAGCGTGACCGCGCTGGTCGACGCCCGCTTGCTCGAGCTGCGCGAATCACACATCGGCGAGCATTCCGATGCCATCGCCATGGTCGAACTGCACGTCAACGACCTGGAAACGGTGCTGCGGTCGGTGTCGATCAACCCGGCGGCTTAACGCATACCGCACAGCCCCGAAAGACCGCCCGCATCAATCGCCTGTTTCCCGCTTTACTGATTTTCTGCTTTTCTGTTTTCCTGCGGTTACCATGGACTTGCCATGCGTGAGTTCGAGTTGCTGCAGCATATTTTTGGTCGCAACGTCCGCTTGCCGGGTCACGTGACGATCCCGCCAGGCGATGACATGGGCGCGGTGCGCATCGGCGACGCCACCTTGCTGGTCACCGTCGACCAGGTCATCGACGGCGTGCATGTGCGCAGCGACAACACCGGCATCGACCTGATGGCGCGTAAGGCGATCGTGCGCAACCTGTCGGATGTGGCGGCGATGGCGGCACGGCCGATCGGCGCGGTGGCGGCGGCGTGCATCCCCCGATCATGGTCGGCGGAGCAGGCACAGCAACTGGCCGATGCGTTGCACGACGTGGCGGCGCGCTACGACTGCCCGCTGATCGGCGGGGATGTCAGCACGGCCGACCAGCCGCTGACATTGAGCGTGACGGTGTTCGCCTGCGTGGCGGGCAACGATCCGATTCTGCGCAGCGGCGCGAACGTCGGCGATCGGATTTACGTCACCGGCGCGCTGGGCGGGGCGTGGGATGAGCAGGGGGGTGGGCCCCATCTGTCCG
>CAYYPN010000301.1:0-3792 GCA_964473545.1 uncultured Planctomycetaceae bacterium | reverse complement strand
TGCGTCTGCGGCCGGACCGGATCATCATCGGCGAAGTTCGCGGCGGCGAGGCCCTGGACATGATCCAGGCGATGACCTCCGGCCAGGGCGGGTCGATGGGCACGCTCCACGCCAACCACCCCAGCGACGCCCTGAACCGCCTGGAAACGATGGCCCTGATGAGCAAGGTCGAGTTGCCGCTGCACGCCCTTCGCGCGCAAGTGTCCAGTGCCATTGATGTTATCGTCCAGATGAACCGGTTCGTCGGAGGCCGCCGGCTGGTCAGCGAGATCACCGAGGTTGATCCCTTGGGGGCCAACGACCGATACCAATTGCGGGATATTTTCGCCATGGAGGCCATTCGCGGGGAAGAAGGCGAGAAAGCCATGCAATTAAAGTGGTTGGGAGAGCGTTCGTCTCTCGCCGGCCAGCTCAAGCCCGAACAGGAAGCTCTTGTGACGGACCTGACACGGCCGATCTTTGAGTAGCGTCTTATTCAACAGGTGAACCCCGTGGCCCGAGCCGCCCGTACCATTTTGAAGCGTGTGACCGGCCATCCGGCACTGGCCGAGGAGATCGGCGCGACCACGCTGGAGTACGGCCTGCTCCTGGCGGCGATCGCCATCCCCAGCTACTGGGCGATCCAACTCGCCCTGGACACCCTCGTCGGCCACTACCGGCTCATGACCATGCTCAACGCACTGCCGTTTCCCTGATCGGACCGCTCAGGGACAGAAAGGATCAAACCATGAAGCGTCTGTGGAACATCATCAAGGCTGCCCATCGCGAAGAGAAGGGCGCCGAAGGGCTGGAGAAGCTGCTGATCGTCGCGGCGATCGTGTTGCCGCTGCTGGGCCTGTTGATCTACTTCCGTGACTGGATCACCGAGTGGGTCAGCGGCGAGGCCGACACCGTCCGCCAGGACTCCGACAGCTACGACTACCAGAACCCCGGCTTCTGATCGCTGATGTCAGGCTCGCCCCCGCTGCGCCGCTGTCGGTGACGGATATGCCATGAGTGAATGGATCCCGTTTGGCCTGTTATGCGTCGTCCTGATCGTGGCGGCGGTCCACGACGTGCGGACCGGACTGATCCCCAACGCCCTGACGTATCCGGCCATGCTCGGGGGCCTGCTGCTGGCGGCGGGACTGGGGCTGGCGGCGAACGGTTGGGCCGGGGCCTGGGCGGCGTTTCAAGCCTCGGCCGTGGCGATGATCGCCGGGCTGTTCGGGATGGGCCTGATTCGCCTGGCCGGAGGCATGGGCTGGGGAGATGTGAAGCTGATGGGAGCCATTGGAGCCATCTCGGGCGACTGGCGCTGCGTGTTCGCCGCGGCGGTTTATGCTTTCCTCTTTGCCGGGGGGATCGCCCTGGTGATCATGATCCGCCACGGGCTGGTCAAGCGGACGCTGGGGCGGCTGTTCGGGGCGGCGATGCTGGCCGCGGGCAGGGTCAAGCCCGAATTTCCCGAAGACAGTCCGCGCGTGCCGTTCGCCGTGGCGTTGGGGTTGGGCGGTATCCTGGCGGCGGCGGAAATCCTGCTGGACCTGGACACCCCCTGGAAGCCACACTGGTAACCTCCGCAAGCCCCGGGAACGTAGCCCCCGGCTCAACAGGACCTTCGGAACAACACTTCCGGGGCCGGGGGAGGGAGCCTCACCATGGATTGGCCGACTCCCACGATCGCCGACGCAAGCTTCTGGCCGCAGGCGCTGACCAGCGGGCTGACACTGACGTGCGCCGTCATCGTTGTGCTCTGCCTTTTCGCGGTGAGTGCGGGCATTCTCATCCTCCGCCGCATCCACAGGCAAACAGAAATCCAAAATCAGCAATCACCCATCACCTGCACCCGCGGCACCGCCACGATCGAATTCGCCCTGGTCTTCCCCATCCTGCTGTTCCTCATGCTGCTGCTGGCGCAGACGACGATGCTGATGGCGGGGAACCTGTTTGTGCATTACTCAGCCTTTGCCGCGACGCGGACGGCGATCGTACAGATCCCCCGCGACGTACCGGGGTGCCCGACCAATTGTTACATACACAACTTCGGGCGGGAGAAGCACGATGCGATCTGGCGCAGCGCCGTCCATGCCGTCGCCCCGGCCGGCTCCCGGCTCGGCGGCAGCGGGTCGGGCGTCAACGTCGACGCTTACGTGCAGGGCCTGCACAACCTCTACGAAGGCTACGGCCGCACCACCCCACCGTGGGTCGACCAGATCGCCGGCCCGCGCCTGGCGTACGCGGCCGACCACACCGCCATCACGGTGATGCACGTCGAGGTGTTGCCCGACGACACGGTGGCGTTTCACGAAGTGCCGACCGGCGCGTCGCACCCGTTCGGGGCGCACGATCCGGTGACGGTGCTGGTCGAGCATCGCCTGGCGCTGGGCGTGCCGTATATCAACCGGATTTACAGCGACGGCGAAACCGGGGGCGGGCAATACCGCCTCGTCGCCGCGCGCTACACGCTGAGCAACGAGGGGATGGTCGACGAACTGCCTCCCCAGCCGACGATCCCGCGCACGACGCCTTGATTTTTTCACCACAGAGACACAGAGGTCACAGAAATGCATTCAGATTGGTAGAACCGCCACATGGTATGCTAAACGGTCTCATACCCAATGCCCCCTCTGCGTTCTCTGTGACTCTGTGGTTAATACAGGTTTTCCTATGAGCTTTGACGCGACTAATCCGATCACACCCGCCCTCAACCCCGGCGATCAGTTGGGGTACTTCGACGTGCAATCGCCCCTGGCGGCCGGGGGGATGAGCCTGGTCTGGAAGGGTTACGACCGCGTGCTCGATCGGCACGTCGCGATCAAGCAGGTCGCCGGCGCCGAGGATGTCGACGAAGAAATCCGCCAGAAGTTCAACCAGGAAGCGGAGCTTCAGAAGAAGGTCTCGTCTTCGCACAAGAACATCGTCGACGTGATCGACCTGATCGACGACCCGCGCGGGTTGTTCATCGTCACCGAATACATCGACGGCTCATCGCTCGACCGCGCCCTGGCCAAGCTCGACGGCCCGATGGACCCCAGGCAGTCCCTGGGCATCATGCACCAGATCACGCTGGGCTTGAGCGCGATCCAAAACGCCGGCGTGCTGCATCGGGACCTTAAGCCGAGCAACATCCTCCTGCCGCGCGAGGGCGGGGTGAAGATCGGCGACTTCGGGCTGGCGACGTTGCAGGCCGAGCAGGAGACGCTGACCGTCGGCACGGCGCGGTACATGGCCCCGGAACTGTTCACCGGGACCCAGGCCGACGCGAGGGCGGACCTTTATTCGCTGGGCATGATCGCCTACGAGATGCTGGCCGGTCGGCCGGCGTTTGAGGAGACGTTCAAGACCGTCATGCGCGACCAGCGCAACCAGGCGCTGCGCTGGATGAAGTGGCACACCAACCCGCGCCTGACCGCCCCGCCGCTGACGAAGCTCAACCCCGACGTGCCGGCCGAGTTGAGCGACATGATCGCCCGGCTCATGGCCAAGGACCCGACCCAGCGCATCGCGTCGACCCCGCAATTGCTCGAAGTGATCAAGCGGACGTTCAGCGGCGCGCCGCGCAGCAGCCCCCCGCCGATTGCCGACGACGCCGGTCCCGCCGCCACCGCCGAGCCGACCGCGCCCCTGCCGAAGCGCAGCAGGCTGCCGCTGATTCTCGGCACAATCCTGCTCGCCCAGGCGCTGCTGATCGGCGGGGTGGTCGGTTACTTCGAACTCCGCAAGACGCAGCAGACCCAGCAGGTCCGCGCCGCGGCACTCGATGAGTTCGACCAGGCCCGACGCTTGTACGCCGAGGAGCAGCAATACGCC
>CAYYPN010000300.1:0-3819 GCA_964473545.1 uncultured Planctomycetaceae bacterium | reverse complement strand
CGTCGGTTTCGCCCATCAGCTCGATGAGCCCGTCGATCAGGTCGGCGGGGATGTCGGGCTCGTCGCCCTGGACGTTCACGACGATGTCATCCTCGGCGAGCTTCAGCGACCGGGCGGCCTCGGCCAGGCGGTCGCTGCCGGTGCGGCAGGCGTCGGAGGTCAGCACGGCCTCGGCGCCGGCGTCCTTCGCGGCGGCGGCGATCCGCTCATCGTCGGTGGCCACGACCACGCGCCGCGGGAGGCTTGCGCTGCGGGCAGCGTCCACCACGTGGGCGATCAGGGGGCGTCCTGTCTCGGCCAGCAGCGGCTTGCCCGGGAGCCGCGTGGAGGCGTAACGGGCGGGGATGATGACGATGGCGTTCATGGGCAATCGCAGAGAGACAAGACACAGCACGCAGGACGCAACGCGCCGCACGTGCGGGCGTCGATCGTCGTATCCCGTCCCCCGTATTCTGGGATTCGGGCGTCTCAGACTCTTCCGAGGTACTCCCCGGTGCGGGTGTCGACCTTGACCTTCGTGCCGTTCTCGACGAAGGGCGGGACCTTGACCTTCGCGCCGCCCTCGCACTCGGCGTCCTTGAGCTGGTTGGTCACCGTCGCGCCCTTGACCTCCGGCGGGGTGTCCACCACCTCCAGCTCCACGGAATTGGGCAGCTCGACGTCGATGACCTGCCCCTCCACCTCGACGACCTGGCATTCGATGTTCGGCTGGAGGTAGACGCCCTGGTCCCCGATCACCTCCTGGGGAATCTCCTGCTGCTCGAAGCTCTCGGGGTCCATGAAGACGTGGTTCATCCCGTCCGAGTAGAGGTATTCCATCCGCTTGCGGTTGACGAAGACCTCCTCGAACGGCTCGGTGGTGCGGAACCGCTCGGTGATCAACTGCCCCGTCTCGGCGTTGCGGAGCTGGATGGACTGGTAGCTCTGACCCTTGCCCTTGGCGACCTTCATATTCTCCTGGCAGACCCAGACGCCGTCCTTGTATTCCACCGCCTGGCCGCGACGCAGATCACTCGCCTTAATCGACATCGTTACAGTTCTCCGGGTTTACGGGTTCGTAGAAGCCGGGGATTCTAGCCCACATGTGCCGACGCGGCAAGCGGTCGGCGCGTCAGTTCGCCGCCCGCAGCTTGCCCATCACGTAGGCGAGATGCTCGCGGATGTTGACGGCCAGGGGGTTGTGAGGCTCGGGGCGCGGTTCGTCCTCGAAGGGCAGCATACGGCGAAGCTTGGCGAACTGGTGAGCCGCCCGACCCCAGTCGCCGTTCTTCGAGTAGATGTAGGCCCTGTTGTAGTTCGCGACCACCTCCTCGACGAGGTCCTCCTTCGCCTCGTTGTAGGCGATGGAGTAATCCGAGCGCGAGAAGGTCGGGCGCTGGCGGTGGGCGAGATACAACCGGAAGTGCTTGACGGCGCGGAAGAGGTTGTCCCGCTCGGCGTTGCGGTTGTCCCAGTAGGTCAGCGCCTTGTTGAGCAGGCGTTCGGCCTCGCGGGGCAGCGGGGTCTCGACGGGGATCGGAGCGGTGAGGATTTCCTCGATCTCCTCGCGTTCCATCAGGCGCGGGCGGCGGCGGACGGCGGCTTCCTCCCCGCCGAGCGACTGGATCATCACCACGAGGAACACGAGCACGCCGACGTAGATGGCCGCGCCGACGGCGTACTTGCGGAGCTTGGCCTTGCGGGCGGCGGCCTCTTCGTCCTCCTCGATGGGCTCGGCGTTCTCGGGCGCCTCCTCCGGCTCGGGGGCCTCGGCCGGCGCCGGGGGCGGAGGCGCGGGGGCGGCGGCTTCGTCCGGGGCGGCCTCGCCGGTTTCGGGGGCCTCCGCCTCGGCCTCCTGGTCCTTGCGGTACTGCTCGGCGACCGCGTAGGCGTCGTCTTCCGGGGCGACGTAGAGCATCTGCGTCTCGTTGCCCGCAGCGAGAATGTCGCCGGTCTCCAGCAGGAGCTTCTTCTTCTGCGACTTGTACCGCCTGCCGGCGATCCACGTCCCGTTGGTCGAGAGGTTCGCCACCGTCCAGCCGTCCACGTCCAGCTCGAAGCGCATCTGCTGGCGGGAGATCGCCTCCTCGGCGAGGTAAATGTCGGCGTCCGGGCTGCGCCCGGCGATCGCGACGCGACCCCAGATCACGGCGTGCTCGCCTTCCTGGGGCCCGGAGATGAAGACCAGTTCGGGGGAAGCCGCTTCCGGCATCAGAACAGCCCTTTCCGCATCATCCGGACGATCGCCGGACCGAAAACCGCGAGAATCACCGCCATCACCAGCAGCAGACACGGGATCAGGATCCGCACGCTCGCCACGGCCGCGGCGTTCTCCGCCTTGTAGCTGCGCTGAAGCCGCAGCAGGTTCGCCTGGTCGTGCAGCACGTTGCCCAGCGGCGTGCCCAGTTCCTCGGCCTGCATGACCGAGGCGACGATCCCCCGGAGCGAATCCAGCGGGACGCGATCCGAGAGGCTCTCCAGCGCCTGGCGGCGGGTGTTGCCCAGGTCCATCTCCGCCAGCAGCGTCTTGAGTTCCTGGTTGAACGGGTCCTCGTCCTCCTCGCGGACGACGGTGCGGACGGCTTCGACGAAGGTCGCCCCGGCGCCCATCGCCAGGGAGATCAGGTCCAGGGCGTAGGGAATCCGCTTGCTGATCAGGCGGATGCGCTTGTTCGCCTTGTCGTGGAGCTGATAGAGCGACCCGAAGAAGCCCAGCACGAAGCCGACGACCGCGAGGATCACGCTGAACCGGGAGTAGATCATCAGGTAGCCCAGCCCGCCGATCAGCCCGGTCAGGAGGCCCACGAAGAGGCTCTGGGCGATGTACTCCTCCGGGGTGTAGTAGTTCGGGCTCCCGGCGGCGATGAGCTTGATCCGCACCCAGCCCTTCAGCCGCGGCGCGCTGAGCCGGTGGGCGAGGATCAGCATCAGCAGCATCACCGGGCGGAGTAGCTGGGACTCGAAGATCGTCTTGCGGTCCTCGTGTCCGGTGGCGATCGCCGCCTCCCGCTGCGGCGAGAGGACGATTTCCCCGGGTTGCGAGAACAGCGCCACGATCAGCATCGCCACCGACAGAAAGCTGAGGATCGTGATCACCAGGTCCCAGGGGCCCATCCACAGGAAGACCTGGGCGAACGGAAAGATGTCGAGCAGGAAGCCTGTCATGTCAGATATCGATCGAGACGATCTTCTTGATCCACAGGAAGCCCAGGACGTTCATCATCACCACGCCCACGAGAATCAGCTTGCCGAAGTCGTCGTTGAAGAGCGTCTGCACGCCCTTCTTGTCCACCAGGAAGTAGAGGATGATGATGACGACCAGGGGCATCATGCCCAGCCAGCGGGCGGTGGCCCGGCCCTGGGCGGTGAGGGTCTCAACGCGCTTCTCGAGGCGTTGAATCTCGCGGATGGAATCGGCGATGCGGTCGAGCGTCTCGCCGAGGTCGCCGCCGCGCTCCCGGTGGGTCTGCAGCGCGGAGAAGACCAGGCGGTAGTCGCTGGAGCCGATCCGCTCGGCGGCGTTGTCCATGGCCTCGTCGACGGGCACGCCGTACTCGTACTCGCGGATCAGATGAGCGAACTCCTGGCGGATGGGCACGGGCCCGTCGCGGGCGATCATCGCCATCGCCTGGACCAGGTTCAGCCCGGCGCGGACGCCGGAGGCGAGCGTCTGCACGCCGGCGACGAGCTGGTCCTCCAGCTTCCGCAGGCGACGCTGGCGGAGATACTTCAGCAGGGCGCCGGGCAGCAGCATCGCCACGATCGCCCCGCCGACCCCCCCCAGCCAACTGCCGGTGATCGCGTAGCCCAGCAACGCCAGGACGACCACCGTCGCAAAGC
>CAYYPN010000299.1:0-3842 GCA_964473545.1 uncultured Planctomycetaceae bacterium | reverse complement strand
TGGTGGCGACGAAGGATGACAAGACCGTCCACGTGCCCGCACGCCGCTACACGCTCAAGGTCGACCTGGGCGGCGACCTGCCGGGGGTGTACGCCGACGTGGCCCGGCGCTGCTGGCAGCCGGGCGTGTTCCAGCAATCCGAGGTGCTCGATGTCGACTGGCCGGACCGCCTGGCCGGGGACGAGGCCGCCGCAACGTGGCCGGGCTGCGACGCGCTGCCACTGGATGCGCTGGACGTGGAGGATGGCCTGCATGTGCTCAGCGGCATGGCGCGGGTCAGTCGCGACGCCGCACGCAAGCTCACGCGCCCGGCGCACCTGATGTGCGTGGGTGAACGTCTGGGTCACGCCGTCGCCAGCCAGGCGGTTGATGCGCCGAGTGAGCCGCTGGCCATCACCTGCGCCGGTGGCGAGCCGGCGAGCGATGGCGAGGTCCGCACGCTCAGCCACGGCCTGCGCCCGGGCGATGAGCCGGAACAAACCCTTGACGCGCCCGGCGACGCGATCCCCAACCTCGGCGACTACGACGTGGTCATCGTCGGCGGCGGCACCGGCGGCGCGTCCGCGGCCATCGGCGCCGCTCGCGCCGGGGCGCGCACCCTCGTCTGCGAAACCCTCTCCGTACTCGGTGGCGTCGGCACCGCCGGACAGATCAGCAGCTACTACTTCGGCAACATCACCGGCTTCACCAGCGAGATCGACGCCGGCGTCTACGCCCTGGAAGCCGATCCGAACATCTACGAGAAACACCACCGCTGGTCGCCGCAGGCCAAGCAGGCCTGGTATCTGCGCCAATGCCGCGACGCCGGCGTGGATGTGTGGTTCGGCACGATCTGCTGCGGGGCGCTGGTCGACGACCACCGCGCCAAGGGCGTGGTCGTCGCGGGCCCGCATGGGTATGGGCTGGTCCGGGCCGGCGCGGTGGTCGACGCGACCGGCGGGGCCGACGTCGCCGCCGCCGCGGGCGCGCCGACCCGCACCATCGATGCCGAGCACGTCGCCGTGCAGGGGACCGGCCTGAGCGACATCACGCCGGGCAACGCCTACAACAACAGCGACCACAGCTTCTCCGATGACAGCGACATGATCGACGCGACCAGCTTCTTCATCACGTCGCGGCACAAGTTCCGCCGGCACTTCGACCTGGGGCAACTGGTCAACAGCCGCGAGCGTCGCCAGATCATCGGTGACATCGAGTTGGGTCCGGCCGACTTCCTGGCCGAGCGCCGTTTCCCCGATTCGATCTGCCTGAGCAGCTCGAACTTCGACACGCATGGGTACACGATTCACCCGCTGTTCATGGTCAAGCCGCCGAACAAGGAGCGGCTGTGGGTGTACGTGCCGTACCGGAGCCTGCTGCCGCGGGGGATCGACCGCGTGCTGGTGACGGGTCTGGGCGTCAGTGCCCATCGCGATGCGATTCCCGTGATCCGCATGCAGGCCGACGTGCAGAACCAGGGCTACGCCGCCGGCCGCGCCGCCGCAATCGCCGCACGGGAAAACGTCGCCTTGCGCGACATCGACATCAAGGCGCTGCAACGTCACCTTGTCGAGATCGGCAACCTGTCCGAAAACGTGCTCACCGATGAAGATACCTTCCCGGTGGATGATCCGACGCTGCGTTGGGCGGTGGACGAGGGCTGGGATGATTACAAGGGTCTGGCGTTGTGCTTCGCCGAGTTCGACCGCGCCCGGCCGCTGCTGCACGAAGCCCACGATGCGGCGAACGACGCTGAACAGAAGCTCAACTATGCCCTGGTGCTGGCGCTGTCCGGCGACGCGTACGGCAAGGACACGCTGCGGGACACGGCGGCCATCCGCGCATGGGATGAAGGCTGGAACTACAAGGGCATGGGCCAGTTCGGCATGAGCATGAGCCGGGTCGACGCGACGCTGATCGCCCTGGGCATGGTCGGCGAGGCCGACGCCTGGCCGACGATCCTGGACAAGATCGCGGCGCTGGCGGCGATGGAAGGTGCGCCGGACTTCAGCCACTGCCGCGCCGTGGCCGAGGCCTGCGAGCAGTTGTACCCGCGTCAAGCCAACGACGCGGCGGCGCCGGCGCTGGCCGAGGTGTTGAGCAAGCCGGGCCTGGCCGGTCACGCCCAGCCGACCCTCGCCGCGGCACAAGCGGCGCTGACCGACAACCGCAACGAGACCGAGGTCCGCAACCGGAGCCTGCGTGAGATTCACCTGGCGCGGGGCATCGCCCGCTGCGGCGACACGCTCAACGGCGTGGGTCGACGCACGCTCGAGGTCTACGCCGACGACCTGCGCGGCCACTACGCCCGCCACGCCCGGGCGGTCCTGCGGGAGTTGGGGGCCGTGCAACCGCTGACCGCTTCGGCCACCTGATCGGGCAAGCCGGACCTGAGCGCAGGCGAAGGTCCGGGTGATCGAAGAACCCGGCTCAATGCTACGCTCAGAACCGGCTTGAGCGGGTGGTTTGTGGTGATCGCGCCGCGGTTCTATCATCGACCCTCACGTTACATACGGAGCTTGACATCATGCGGGCGATCGTGACCGGACAAGTCGGCGTGGACAAGAAGCGATACCTCGAGGCGGTCGCCGCCTTCGCCGGGGAGCGCGGCGACCACATCGACATGCATCACGTCGGCGATCGCATGTACGCCGAGGCCCCGGACGTGCGGCCCGGGCGCATCCTTGACCTGCCGCTGAGCCGCCTGCACGCCCTGCGCCGCAGCGTCTTCAAGGACATCATCAACGAAGCCGCCGACCAGCAGAACGTCATCGTCAACACGCACGCGACATTTCGCTGGCGGCATGGCCTGTTCCGGGCATTCGACTTCGACCAGGTCGAGATGTTCAAGCCGGACCTGGTGATCTGCCTGGTCGACAACGCCGAGGCGGTGTTCCATCGGCTTCACGACGAGCACACGATCGACGCCACGCTCAAGGACATCATGGTCTGGCGTGAAGAGGAGATCATGGCGACCGAACTGCTGGCGCAGGCGGTCGGTTGCGGCAATCACAACTACATCCTCTCGCGCGGCCGGGCCGACCTGACCACCGCGACGGCCTATCGGCTGGTGTGCCACCAGAACCTGATGAAGGTGTATCCGTCGTTCCCGATGAGTCACGTGGTGGACATGCCGGCGGTGCTGGCGGAGATCGACGCGTTCCGCGCGGCGCTGGCCAGGCACTTCGTGACGTTCGACCCGGGCGACGTGGACGAGAAGCTGCTGCTGGAGAACGCGATCGCCGCGGCGCGGGACGGACGCGACTTCATCGAGTCGACCTACAGCGGCGATGGCAAGGATCACACCGTCAAAGTCCCCGTCAAGCAGGTCCTCGAATGCTCCGGCGACATCGACGGGCAGATCTACGCGCGGGATTTCAAGCTCATCGACCAGGCGGACATGATCTGCTCGCTCGTGCCCGAACTCGATGGCGGCATCCCGGGCCTGTCCAGCGGCGTCGAACGCGAACTGCAGCATGCCTTTGAAGCGTCCAAGGACGTCTACGTCGTGTGGAAGCCGGCCAAGAGTCCCAGCCCGTTCATCACCGAGACCGCGACGAAGGTGTTCAAGAACGTCGACGAGGCCCTCGCCCACTTCGAGGCCGAGGGCATGCTCAACCAGGTGAACCTGTTTGGACATTAACAACGGTAGCCAGTGGACAGAAGCCAGTGGCCACTGACGGCGACACCTTGCCAACGTTCG
Source organism: uncultured Planctomycetaceae bacterium (assembly GCA_964473545.1). Taxonomy (GTDB): domain Bacteria; phylum Planctomycetota; class Phycisphaerae; order Phycisphaerales; family Zrk34; genus CAYWKS01. The sequence continues at coordinate 160 of CAYYPN010000299.1, read as the reverse complement.
GCGAATCGGCAAAATGATCGGTCCCCGCATAACGCCCCCTGCCCCAGGAGTCTCCCATGCCTATCGGCGCCCAGATGTTTACGCTTCGTGAGTATTGCGAAACCACCGACGATATCGCCCGCAGCCTCGAACGGGTCAAGGCCATGGGGTACGACGGCAT
>CAYYPN010000298.1:2870-3861 GCA_964473545.1 uncultured Planctomycetaceae bacterium | reverse complement strand
TTGAGCTGTTGGTTGTCGTGGCGATCATCGCGTTGCTGTTGGCGCTGCTGGTGCCGGCGATGGACCAGGCACGCGAAGCGGCGACTCAAATCAAGTGCGCCAGCCAGCAGCAACAGATCGGCACGGCGTTCTGGACTTACAGTTCCGACTATGGCGGCTGGCTGCCCGGCGCCGAAAACAAGGAGATCGGCCACGGCACGCGATTCTGGCATGTCTACTTCTTCGGCGGCGAGGGCGACTATCTGGCCGCGGCGCCCGAACTCAAACACTGCCCAAAAAACGATGGCGGACAATACGGCCTCTACAACAACACCGACGGCCAGTGTCTGATCCGGGTCAACGAAAGCCAGGGCTGGGCTAAGATCGGCGACGACTGGATCTCCCCCGAAGGTTCGCTGTGGGGCGACCGTCGCAACTTCTTCCGTTTGTCGCAGTGTCCCGACGCCACCGACTACATGCTGCTGGGCTGCACCGTCAGGGATTGGGCCTACCCCAAAGGATTCCATCAATTCGTCAACGGCCTCAAGCCTTACCAGGGCAAAGGACTCGGCGGGCTTTGGGCGGCCCACGGCAACCAGGTCAACGGCCTGTTCGTCGATGGACACGTCGATCGAGCGGGCGAAGATCGCTTACGCAGCGTCGCGAACAATAACAACGGCATCGTCGCCTGGTACAGCGAAGACCTCCAGCAAATGCCCGAATGAATTGCCCCCTACCCCCCCGCGTTGCCGCGGCGGAACCGGCCGGGGGCGTGCATCGCCGGTTACCACGGCTTGACGTAGGCCAGGCGATGGCGCGGACGCGGATGACCGATCAAGCGATGGCACGCATATCCTGAAGGAGACGAATCATGTCCACGCGGCAAGCGAAACAGGCTCGACCGGGGCGCCGGGGATTTACGCTGATTGAGTTGCTGGTGGTGGTGGCGATCATCGCCCTGCTGCTCTCGATTCTGTTGCCCGCGCTGGATCAGGCCAAGAAAGCCGCCCGC
>CAYYPN010000298.1:0-2860 GCA_964473545.1 uncultured Planctomycetaceae bacterium | reverse complement strand
GCCACGGCGCGGGACGCCTGCTCAGCCGTGGAAAGGCCAAGAAAGCCGCCCGCACCGTGGTGTGCCTGAGTAACAAGCGGCAGATCGGCCTGGCCATGGCGCAGTATGCGGCGGATAACAAGATGATCGTGCCGACGGCGTTTTCCTCAGTGCCGGGCATCGGCACCCGGTGGTGGCACCACTTCCTCACACCTGACGAGGTCAGCTCGACGGCGTACCTCGAACCCGAGGCTGTCGACGCGCTGGGCTGTACCGAAGCCCGGGAAGACAAGAACATCGTCGGCGGCTATGAACCGCACAGCGGCCAGGACAACGCCTTCCATATTTCAGGCAGGTGGGATCCGACCGGTCCGGACAAGCAAAACTGGTTCGAGGGCATCCAGGTCGACAAGGTGCCGCGGCCGGGCGACCTGATGATCGTGGCCTGCACCATGAGGACGAATGGAGCCATGACCGAACCGCCGGGCAAGGGCTATCCGCTGTTCACCGTGGTCATCAAGGGACCGGGCGGTGGGTGGAAAGGCGTGTGGACGCCGCACCAGGAACGGACCGCCGGCCTGCACGTCGACGGTCACGCCGCCGCGCTCAACAGCGTCGCCCTGTCGCGACTGAGCAACGGCGCGGCCGACGACGGCAGCATCACCGGCATCCGCGGCTGGTTCAACGAAGTCGGCGATATCACGTCGCCCTGACGCACCGGCCGGACAACAACCTCACCCCCCCGCGTTGCGGCGGCGGAACTGGCCGGGGGTCATGCCGGTGTGCTTGCGGAACATCGCGCCGAAGTAGCTGCTCGTGCCGAACCCGGTCATCTCGGCGATCTGGGCCGCGGGGTAGTTGGTCTCCAGCAACAGACGCTTGACGTGTTCCATCCGGTGGCGGTGGATGTACTCGTGGATGGTGCAGCCGAGCTGGTCGCGGAAGCGGCGTTCGAGGGTCGAGCGTGAGCGGCCGACGTGTTTGACGACCGACCCGACGTTGATGCCGCGATCGTTGTGGGTGCGGATGTAGCGGATGGCCTCGTTGAGTTCGTCGTGTTCGAAGGCTTCGAGGTTGGTCGAGCCGCGATGCTCGACGCCCAGCGGCGGGACGAGGATCGGTTCGGGCGGGCCGGCCTGACCGTGCATCATGTCATCGAGGACCTGGGCCGCCTTGAACCCGATGGCCTCGGCGTTGGGGTCGATGCTGCTGAGCGTGGGGCTGCTCAGTTCGCAGACCACGTCGTCGTTGTCGATGCCGATCACGCACACGTCGCGCGGCACGTCCAGCCCGCACGCCATGCACATCTCCACCGCATGCCGCGCGCGGGTGTCGTTGCACGCGACGATGCCGACCGGCTTGGGCAGCGCACTGATCCACTGGCCGATCAATTTCAGGTCGCGCATCCATCGCTGACTTTCGGTGGGCGGGGTTTCGCGCGACTTGGTCTTGTCCGCGTAAATGTGCCGCGTCACGTTCAACGGAAACGGATGCCTGATGAACTGTCGCTCACGGGCGTCACTGAACCAAAGCCCCGGCACGCCGCAGAACCCGATGTGACGCAACCCGATCGACAGCAGATGTTCCACGGCCATGCCGACCAGACGCTGGTGATCGGTTTCGACGACCGCGACATGCTTCATCTTCACCGCACCCATCAGGTCGACCGTGGGCAGGCCCAAGCGGCGAACGAGATTAATCAGGCGACGGTTGGCGATGCGCGCGATGACCCCGTCCCACTCCCACCGCCAGGGGATGTTGGGATTGAGCACGGGCATCTCGTTGTGGGGCATGTGGCGGATGAGCCAGCGGCCGTGGTTGCGGGCGTAACGGGCCACGCCCTGGGCACAAGCCCGACCATACGCCGCCGACGACTCGACCAGCACGAGCACGTACTTGGTCTGGTCGGCGTTTTGGGGTCGGGATGTCGTAATTGCATCATCCATGTCCGTATCGTCGCAGCAAGCCCGCATTAAAGCAAGCGGCGCCGCGGGCGGCGTGCTGCACGTCAAAGCCAACAGCCCCGAGCGTGACGACCGCAAGGTCATCATCCCCTGCCGGCCGGGCGATTCGTTGGATCGACCCGGACCGGAGATACCGCGTGCACATGTTCGTCGGCGAGTTCAGCGCCATCCGCATCGCGCCGACCGGGTCGGCGGTGCGTTACCTGGAGGATGTGACCAGCCTGTTCGAAGAGTTCGGCTTCGACTGGACGTACCACGCCTACCGCGAATGGCAGGGCTGGAGCCTGGCACACGTCGGTCCGCTGAACAATCCCCGCCGCGCCAACGCGCCAACGCCCACGCCTCGCGCCCAGGTCATCCTTGGGTGGATGCAGCACAACCGGCGTGCGGCGTTCAGGCCAGGAACGCCTTGAGCATCCAGCAGGTCTTTTCGATCTCGTCGCAGAAGCCATCGAGCAGGTTGGCGGTGCCGCGGTCGTCGGCGGCTTCGGCGGCGGCGATCGCCTTTTGCATGTTCGCATGCTGGGCCTGCATGTCGGCCAGGACGGTCCTGACCATGTCCTCGGAGCCCGGCTCGGTGGCGTCTTCGGCGAGGGTGGCCTGCTTCAGCGCCGCGGCGAGCGTGGGGACCGGCTTGCCGCCGATCGTCAGCACACGCTCGGCCACGTCGTCGACGACGCCGGCCCAATGGTCGTACAGTTCCTCGAACTTCGCGTGCAGCGAGAAGAACTGCCGGCCGGCCACCACCCAGTGGTACTGGTGCAGTTTCTGATAGAACACGATCGCGTCGGCAAGGACGACGTTAAGGGCGTCAGAGACGTTGGCCATGTGTTGAATTTCCGATTTCAGAGGGCGGGGGGAAATGGGCCTGGGAGGACTCGAACCTCCGACCTCACCCTTATCAGGGGTGCGCTCTA
>CAYYPN010000297.1:0-3866 GCA_964473545.1 uncultured Planctomycetaceae bacterium | reverse complement strand
GGGCAACTTCCTCCGCTTCCCCGGCTACGCGGCCCTGCACGAAGGCGGGGCGTTCATGATCCCCTACTTCATCGGGCTGCTGCTGCTGGGACTGCCGATCGCCTGGGCCGAGTGGACGATGGGCCGCTTCGGCGGCCGCAAGGGCCACAACAGTCTGCCGGGCATCTTCCGGGCCATCTGGAAAAGCCCCGTCGCGCCGTACCTGGGCGCCTTCAGCGCCTTCGTCCCGATCATCATCTACATGTACTACATCCACGTCGAAGCCTGGTGCCTGGGCTACGCCTACTACTACGCCACCGGCCAGATGGACACCATGCTCGAACAGGGCGAAGGCCCGGTCGGCATGCTCGCCGGGTTCACCGGGATGGGCGGCGACGGTGCGCTGTTCGATAATCCCCTGGCCAAGGCGCTGCCCTTCGTCATCATCAGCTTCATCTTCAACTTCGCCCTGATCTACCGCGGCGTGAACAAGGGCATCGAGTGGTTCGCCAAAATCGCCATGCCCGCCCTGATCCTCTGTGCCGCCATCATCCTCGTCCGCGTCCTCACGCTCGGGTTCACCGACGACATCAGCCACGGTCAGGTGCTCGATGGCCTGGGCTTCATGTGGAATCCCAACTGGCAGTCGCTGACCAACATGCAGATGTGGATCGACGCGACCGGACAGATCTTCTTCAGCCTCTCCGTCGGGTTCGGGCTGATCGTCACCTACGCCAGCTACGTCAAGAAGGACGATGACATCGCCCTGAGCGCGACCACCAGCGCCGCGGGGAACGAGTTCTGCGAGATCGCGCTGGCCGGGATGATGATCGTTCCCGCGGCATCGATCTTCATCGGCTACGACGCCCTCAAGGCCGCCGAAGGGTCGAGCCTGCAGGTCGGGTTCTTCGCCTTGCCCGGGGTGTTCGAGCGGATGCCCGCGGGCGGGTTCTTCGGGTTCCTGTTCTTCTTCCTGTTGTTCATTGCCGCGGTGACCAGTTCCCTGAGCATGCTGCAGCCGTCGATCGCCCTGCTCGAAGAAGGCCTGGGCATCGGCCGCAAGGCCTCGGTCACGCTGCTCGGGTTCATCACCCTCGTCGGCATGGGCTTCATCGGGTACTTCTCCGACGGCGTGGCCGTGCTCGATCACACCGACTTCTGGGTCGGCAACTTCATGCTCTACGTCCTGGCGACGATCATGGTGCTGATGTTCGGCTGGGTCATGGGCGTGAAGAAAGGCAAGGAGGAGCTTGACCGCGGCGCGGAGATTCACATTCCGCGCTTCGTCATGTTCCTGATCAAGTACGTTTCGCCGGTGTACCTGATCGCGCTGTTCGTGTTGTGGGTTTACCAGGAGGCGGTGGTCCCGCCGGCCGAGGGCGAGGAAAGCCGCATCGGCGCCCTGCTGCACAATCCCCGGGCGCAGATGGCGGTGGGGATGATCCTCGTCGTGGCGGTGCTGTTCATGATGCTGGTCAACCGCTCGGTCGCCCGCTGGAAACGCCACGAGCTTCAACAGACGGAGGTGTCCCCATGACCACGGGCGGATGGGTCATCATGTGCCTCGCGGTCGGCGGCGTCGTGAGCTTCTTCTCCTGGTGCATGTTCAAGGTCATCACCACACGCGAGTCGTCGGAACACATCCACAGCCCCGTCGACATCGACACACAGGATCGGGAAAGGGATTGAGCCACTTCCGCAATGCTGCGTTCGGCTCCCCGTGGCAAAGCTGTGCCGCGCAACGACCGGCACAACCACGCCGGACCTGAGTCTTCGAAGGTCCGGATTCTTTGCCGATGACGATTTGAGTGCGAAAGCTGCGGGGGCGCAGTTCGTGCCGCCCGCTAAACCGATTCGCTACCGCGCCGCGCCCAGCATCATCGGATAGCCCAGGCGATCCTCGATCATCTGTTCGTAGCGGGTGAGCAGTTCGAGGGTGCGTTGTTCATCGCGATGGGCGTTGACCGCGCCTTCGGCGACGGCGTTGCCCAGGTCATCGACGAACCCGCGTGAGCGATGCATCGGGCGCAGGGTGGCGTTGCGGAGTCTAGCCGACCACTGGGCCTTGCCGGCGGTGGTGCGGGGCCAGAGGTGCCCGCCGCCGCCGTACACGCCGACCTGGTCGTCCTGGAACTCGACAAGGCGGACGGTCGCGTTGGTGGCCGAGGGATCGAGCGGGGTCTTGGCCGCCCGGGGTTGCCAGAACATCTGGATGTGCATGACGCGCGTGGGCGTATCGACCGGGCCGCTGACCAGCAGGACGTGGATCGTCTGGGCATCGCGGGCGGCGTAGACGCTGGTGGTCGCGTCCAGGGTCACGCGGGTGTCGCGATCGGCCCCGGAGCTGACGACGGTCAGTTCGCCGCCGCCGCTGAGCGGTCGTGTGATGTAGGTGCAACCGCCCATGCCGACCAGCGCCACGATCAGCGGCGCGACGGCCCAACGCTTGAGATTCGTCATTCCTGGGTTTCCTTGACGAGACGGGACTCGACCGGCGCAGCGGCGCGCGACGGCCGGCTCGACGGACTCGATGCGGATCGGCGAATGCCCAACGCGCTCAGCGCATCGCGCTCGACGATCCCGCGCAGCCGCTCGCGCGGCACCGTGGGCAGGTCCGTGCCGTGCACCCACTGGTTGAGCGAGTAGATGGTTTCAATCGCTTCCTGCGGACTGCGGGCCGGGAAACCCGACGCGAACAGCAACCGGTCGGTCACCGCCATCTGGTGCGCGGTCGCCAGCAGGTTGTACAACTGCCAGGGGCGGCCGATGACGTCGCTCAGGTCGGCGAACACGTTCTCGTGCTTGCCGACCATCGTCAGCGTTTCATCGACCCACGGATGCCCGCACTGGCCGATCACCAGCCGCAGGTCGGGATACGAACGCGCCACTGCATCCAGCAGGTACGGCCGGGCGTACTCGAGCTTGCAGCGCGGCGTGAAGCAGACGCCCTGGTGCACGAGCACCGGCAGGTTGTGCTGCTGGCATCGCTCGTACAACGCCATCGCCTGCGAGTGACTGGGGTGGAAGTCCTGGCCGGCCGGGTTGATCGCCACGCCGCTGAAGTTCAACTCGACCGCTTCGTCAAACGCGTCGGTCCAGTCGTCAGCCATCGGGTCGATGGCGGCGAAGCCCACCCGACCGGCCGGGGCGTCCTTGACGTAGTCGGCGATGTAGCGGTTGGGCACGTCGGCCTCGAGCCAGCAGCTGGTGACACCGACCACGACCGCCACATCCACGGTGGCCATCGCCTGCTCGTGCGCGTGGGGATCGGCGTCGGTCGCCCGCCAGGGCTCGGCGGTGCCGCGGCGAAGCTGGGCGCTCAGGTGCGGGCCGAGCTGTTCCGGACTCTGCCAAAGATGCGTATGTAGGTCAACGATCATTGCCCCCCATGGTACCGCCCGCAATGGCAAAGCATCAACCGCAGTGACGTAAACCTCACCTCAACCGCGTGTGAATGTGGGCAAGCTGTTCGTCGGTGAATTGCGCATCGGGGTCGAGATAGGCCTGTTCGTCAAGCTCCAGCGCGCGGCGATACCACTCGATGGCTTGATCGCGACGGTTCAGATGCCACGCCAGGTCGGCCGCGGTCAGGTGCGCCGGGGCGCTGTAAGGCGAGGCCGCCAGGCGCTCGTGCAAGGCGTCCATGATCGCGGGCACGTCCGGCGGGTTCTGGCGGTAGGCCTGCTCGACGCGCTGCCACGTCCGCTTGCCGGCCGGGACATGCTCGGGCGATATCGCCGAAGCAATGGGCCAGGCGATGGCGAGCAGTGCCACGACGATGAGTGCGATGCGGTCGCTTGATCGCGATGGCGCATCGTTCGGTCGTGACGCGGCGGCGCCGAGCAGGACACAGAGCAAGGGCGCGCTCATGATGTGCGTCAGGCCCA
>CAYYPN010000296.1:0-3870 GCA_964473545.1 uncultured Planctomycetaceae bacterium | reverse complement strand
CATCACCCACCACACCGCCGCCCAACCCGTCCCCCGATTGGCGTGAACGGTTACGTGAATAGGAAGCATGTCCATCTCCAAACTTTTGTCATTCGACACCGTTTGGCGGCTCGGCGTAACCGATCTCAAACCAGTCGATGTTGACCAGAGCGTTGGGGTGTCGGGCTTCGCCCCGTTCGATCAATAACAAGACGTCGTGCTTGCCTGGCTTCTTGATCTTGGCAGGTATGGTGAAGGTCTTGAAGTCTTCCCACCCGCCGGTGCTTTCCACGGTGATCTCGGCGATCAGTTGCCCGTCGGTCACCCGCCGCTTGCCTTCGATCTCTTCGATCTTGGGATTCAGGTACACATTGATTTTCGACCCGGCCCGATCGTCCGGTGCGCCATACCGGATCGTGAGCTGGTCAAACGGCTTATCCCGGCCCAACTCCAGATCCTCGTAAAGCATCCAACACCCTCCGTGCAGGTTGAACAGGAACCAATGCTTCTTGATGCTGCCGTAACCATCGTCGTTGCGCTCGGCTTCCTGCTTGATCGCGTAGGGAGGGTGATCGGGCACCGGCACCTCCAACGTGGCGGGCTCGGAGCGATTGCCTGCGGCGTCCACCGCGATGCATCGGTAGCTGTATGTCGTGCCTTTGGCGATCGTCCGATCCTCAAACTCCGTGCCTTTCACCGTGGCCAGCATGACCGGTTCGCTGCCTCCGGTTACGCGCTCGACAACGTAGCCGGTGACGCCGATCTCGTCGCGTGACGCGCGCCACTTTAGATGCGCGCGTCGATCCGTAACGTTTAAGGTGTGCAGGTGGTCGGGCTTGGTCGGGGGCGTCACGTCCGGCGTTGTTTGCGCGTTGAACTTTGTTGCCGATGACGTGTTGCCAAATCGGTCGTAAGCGACGACGGTGTAGGTGTATTGGGTGTCGGGTTTGAGGCCGCGCTCACGGGCGCTGTATAGGTGTCTACCCAGCGGCTTGTTGTCCCGTGAGACGATGAAGCCGGCCACGTCGCCCTCGAGCTCAAACCTCAGTGTGATCGACGCGGCGGTCCGCGCGGCCAGTTCCACCGCCGGAGCAGCCGGGCCGTCCCCTTGCCGTTCGGTTGGAAAGCAGGCCAACAGGGGCAACACCATCGCATTGCGCTGCGGGGGCAGCTCGTGCTTGGTCAGTTGCCGGAACTGGCCGTCGCGCGTTTCCTTTAACACCACCTCGGTGGCGAACTTGGGGTCCCAGACATACTCAGCAACGCCGGCCAGACTCAGCCGTCCGCCATCCTCGACTTCGAATGATATCTTGTCCACGCCGAACTCGACACACTTGTAGAGGTGGCCGCCGATGATCTCGGTTTTACCGCCGGCCTTGGTCAGCGCGATCGGGCTTCGGTGCTCGGTCTTCAGGCCCATCGCCCAGACCGTGCCGCCATCGTTGACCAGCTTCCAGTCGCCGCCCTCCAGGTTGAACTGTCGCGCGTAGAGTGTCGAGCCGGGGCCGACGTAGACGCCATGGCCGACGATGTCCTCAAGGAACAGTCGGCCCTTGCCCAGGTGGCGAGGCTTGGCCACCTCGGAGAAAGCGGAAACCACCAGGTCACGGTCGGCACGGTGGATCAACGTCGGATTGGGGAAGCGCTTGAACGTGAATCGAAGGCGTTCGAGCACAACCACCGGCTGTTCGCCGTCCTCGAACACGAACACCGGCTTGTCCGGCTGATCGCTCAGCTCCCTGGTCACTTGCAGCGAAGCTTCGAGCCCGACGATCCGCCGCACGTTGCCGCGGATGTGGATCGTGTCGTTGATCAGATAGGCGCCGGGCTTGCCGGGGATGCGGGGCAGGTACACCGTCGTCGCCCCGCTGTCGATCGCCGCCTGAATCGCGGCCGTGTCGTCCGGACTGTTGCCCTTGGCCCCGAACTGCATCGGGCTGACCCACTGGTCCAGCGGATCGTGCGGCACGGTCGGCGTGTCCACGATCGGCAGGTTCAACGTGCGCATCTCACCGGGGAACAGCGACACCCGCGCCCCGGAAACCCACTCCTCAACGTGCCCCGTCGGCACCGGGTCGGCCTGCTCGTCCTTGATTGCTCGGGCGTAACCGCTCGTCTCGACGTTCCGCACAAAAAGAACTGACTTAGGGTTGCGGTTGAGCATCGCCGAGCGATCCACAGCGCCGGCCGTGCCGGTCAACTTGCTGTCGATCAGCGTGAACACGCCGTCCGACCCGCCGTTGACCACCGCCGGCACTGCGTTTTCGCTGTCAAGTTTGCGGACGAAGACCAGGTTGCTGAAGTTCTCGATGCCCGCTTCGCGCTGGCCGCGCAGGGTGATGTGCTCCAGCGTCACAGAGTTGACTGTATGCCGCACGCGGATGCCCAGGTCAAATCCGATCACCGTCACATTCTTGACCAGCAGCGGGCCGACCTCCGGCTCATCGAGGCCCAATCCCACGGCCCCTGGCTGTTTGCCATTTTCACCCGAGCGGATGGTGACGTCGAAAACCCCGCCCTGATTGTTGGCGCAGAAGTTAAGGCCCACCGCCCCCGGATTGCCCTTGCCGCTGTCAATGGTCAGGTCGCGCACCGCGTTCTTGAATCGCTGCGCCGGCGGACCACCCGTCCAGATCATGTTCTTGGGCTTGTCGGCGTTATCGTAGCCGGGGGCGTTGTCGATCAGGCGCAGCGTCGTGTGCTCCTGACCCGCGCCGTAGAGCATGTTGAAGCTCCGTCGGCCGGCCCACTTGATCGTGTCGCTGATCAGGTACTCGCCGGGCGGGAGATAGATCACGCTGCCGTTGCCGCGGTTCTCGTCGAACGCCTTCTGGATCGTCGCGGTGCTGTCCCGCTGCCCGGTCGGGTCGGCACGGTACGGCTCCTGCGTCACATCTACCAGTCGTGCGTCATCGGGATAGCGGATCGGCTGCTCGGCATTGGCCGAACCTGCCATCGCCATGGTAATGACAATCAGCGTCGCGAGTGTAAGTTTCATGTCTGTCCTTGTTGCTTGATAAATAAACGATGATCCGTCGATACGGTTCAACCGGTGGAGTGTTGGGTTATCGACTTAGGATGATCCGCCGACCAGTCCGCTGGCGACCGACCGCCGATCCTGTTCGCGCCTCGCCTGATAACGCCCGGCTGAATCTCACCATCGATCGACATAAAAAAACTGACGAACGTCCGAGTTGCTGGCGCCTTCGGCCAACTCGACGTAACGCGTTTCGGTTTCGCTACGCACATGACCATCGAGCATCAGAAAATTGGAGCTGTTGGGATGACGCAAGGTATATCGGGGGTGGTTCTTACTCAGATTCCACCAGACCGCCCAGTTCGGCGCTCCCCAGGTGAAATCGGTCGAGCTGATCCGGGTGATGCCGACCTGTTCGCCATACTGCTCCAGCAGGCCATACGTATCGGCGGGGTGTTCCATGTCGCCAGGACGGGTGTAGGACACGACATGCGAGGAGTCCGGTCCCGCCGATCCCCCGAACATCTTCCCACCGGGTGTATAGCCCTGCGGCATGCCGTAAACGGCGTGGGGGTTGGTGCTGTTTCCCGAACTCAGTGCTTCGGGACAGGTCAGGTCGACGTCGGGTTGGAAAAACTCCAGATTGCTCTTGAACAGAAAATTGCGGTCCGGCACCAGCCCCGCATCCCGCAGCGCCGACGCCCAGCGAGTGCCGAATCCCTTGTTGCCCTGCCAAGCCTCCTGGTTGTACCCGAGCGGAAACACCTGCAACTCAGTCGAGTAAGTCCAGAGCATCATCCCGATCTGCCGCTGATTGCTTTTGCACACCACGCTCCGGGCCACATCCCGCGCTTTGCCGAGCGCCGGCAGCAACATGGCGATCAGCAGCGCGATGATCGCCACCACCACGAGCA
>CAYYPN010000295.1:0-3870 GCA_964473545.1 uncultured Planctomycetaceae bacterium | reverse complement strand
TCCAGGCCAGGTTCCGCGGCGGCAGCGGCGAGGCGAGGTAGTCGCTGAGCGAGGCAATCATCTGTTCGCGAGCCTGTCCTGCGGCCGCACGCACCGACCAGTGCGCGTCGGCGGAAATCTCGCGGTCTTCACGCCAGCGTGCGAGCAGGCGTTCGAGCGTCGGGCGGATCGGGGGCAACGCCTGCGTCTTCGGCGTCGCGGGCGACAGTTGGGCGCCCGGCGGGGGCATCAGCGTGAGCGGACCGCCGTAGTCGCCTGGGACGCTGACGCTGACCAGGGCCGTGGCACCGGGCCGGGGATTGCAGGATGCCGGATCGACACGAAGTGGCATCCAGGCAAAGACCATGACCATTGGGCCGATGATCAGACCCAGCGGAACCATGGCCGCGCCGAGCAGCCGCATCTGCACCCCTGCCGTGGCTCGCTGTCGCTCGATGCGTCGCGGGTCGTTCTTCGGCAAGGCGGCGATCTGTTTGCGGAGCGCGGCCGCTCGACGCTTGGCGGTCAGCAGACGCCGGTTGTCGGTCATCCCGCGTTGGCCGACCATGCTGTAGACGCCAAGGACCAGCGCCACCAGCGCCACCGCGCCGGCCGGCCCGATTGACTTGACGACCGGCAGCAGGACCGCGTCGATCACCCGCATGGAAGGCCGCCAGAGCCAGGCCGCCGGCAACGTGAAAGCCAGCACCAGGTAGACCAGCCACAGGACCGCCGCGATGTTGCGGACCCGCGCCGCGTTGCGTTCAAAGCGACCCGGCATCGGTGGCGCCTGGGCATGGGGCAGGGGACGGGCCGGTTGATCCGAGTACGCCGTGTCATCGCAAAGCCCGCCCTCGGCGGCATCTCGCTCGACGCGAATCAGCGAACCGGCGTTGCTGTCGATGCGAACCCGTTCGCCGTCGCCGAGCAGTTGCGTCGCCCCATCGATGACCAGAGCGGGCTTGCCCATCTCTCGGGCCACGACGGCACCGTGTGACAGCGTACCGCCGCGCTCGAGCACGACACCTGCCGCACGGGCGAACAGCGGGGTCCAACTCGGATCGGTACTCGGACATACAAGGATATCGCCCTCACTCAGTTCGTCCGCCTCCTGGGGACGATGCACGATTCGAGCCGGTCCCTCGGCGCTGCCCGGCGAGACCACGAAGCCGGCCAACCGGTTACGCCGCTCGCCACTGGTCTCGTGTGGTCGCAGCGACTGGGCATCGGTGATCACCCGCGGCAGCGCCACACGCTTGTTGGACTCATGCTCGAGGCGGCGTCGCTCGATCAGGTGCAGCGGCGCCAGGCCTTGCCGCAACGCGGTGAAAAGCTCGTCCTCGTCAAGCATAAACACGCCATCGCCGATGTCGAGCCGTCGGCCGAATTCCAGGGCGATTTGGCGTAGCAGCGCATAGCCGCGCATCAGCTCATGCTTGGCGTTCTCGCGCAGCGGCACGTAGCGGCGAGCCCGTTCAAGGTGCTGCTCAAGTCGGCGTCGTTGCCGGGCGGAGAACTGCGGCGCGATCTCGTCCAGCCGCACACCCGTTGCTTGACGCCGGCGCTCGTATCCGTCCAGCGGCGGCCCGGCCGCCGCGAGCCGCTGGGCCATCTTCCTGACTTCGCCGGGCTGCTCATGGTGCCGAGGCGATGAAAGCTCGAACTCTGCCGACGCGCGGTGTCCGTGTTCACTGAGCCACTGGTCCAGTTCCATTCGGCCGTGGGCCAGGTCGTACAGGCCCGCGGCGGACTTGAGCGTCTGATTCGGCTCGGCCCCGACAACCAACTCGTTGGCCAGGCCCTCGGGATCCTCGTCCCAGACGAACTCGGCCAGAAAGCCGCGCAGCTTCTCTATCGCCATTGCCGCGACCAGGCTTGGCAGCAGTGACTTGGGCGCGAACTGGTCCAGCACCCGATGGTCCACCGCATGCCAGTGCTCAATCAGGGACTCGTCATCCATGCGCTTCAGATCGATCTGTCGCTGTGTTTCGATCCACCGCTGAAAGTCCGGGACGTGCCGCTCCAGGAATACGTGGTCTGCGTCCTTCGCCTGCTGCTCGAGCGTGCGCCGCACCGTCGCAAGCCGGCGGGCCGCCCGCAGCCGCAGCGTTGTCGGGCCGTGCGGCACGGTCGGCGGTCCCATCGCGGCGTCGGGGTTCGCCGCCACCTCCTGCAGGTCGTAGCGGAAAGGGAAGGCCTCGAAGAACATCCCACCGGCGCGCGACAGGTCGAGGTACACGCGCCCGCCGATCAGGTCGAGCGTGCCGTCACGGTTGACCGGGTCGCTCGGCTCGAAGCCGACCTGGCGATACAGTTGGCCGTAGCCCCCGCGGCCGGACATGAAACGGCGAATGACGCTCCAGGTCAGCGGCGTCGGATGCGGCAGCGTCTCGCCGATGTTGTGTACAACCCACGGGCCTCGGCCGGCTTGGGCCGCCTCGGCGACGAATCGCGCGGCCTGTTCGCGGGCCTCGGCCAGCGCCCGGGCCGTGTCCAGTGTGGTGATCTTGCGGGACTGCAACAGGAAAAGCTCACGGCCCGCGATCGCCCATTCCAGGTCCTGCTCGCGGCCAAAGTGCGCCGCCGCCTGAACCCCCAGCGCGCGCAGACGTTCGAGTTCCCGCGAGTCCAGACAGCAGCACGAAGCGAGGTCGTCCGGTACCGGTTGCTCATGGCTCTGTCCGGCCATAAGTCGGCTTTGCTTGGTGCCGATCACGCAACGGACGATTTCGCCCGTCTTGAAGTTGAGCGTGATCGTGTCCGGCTGGACGCGACCCGAGACGACCATTTCACCAAGCCCCCAACTGGCTTCGATGAGCATCTGGTCCGTCGCGCCGGTCTGCGGGTTGGCCGTAAACAGCACGCCGGCCTTGTCGGCGGCGACCAGTTTCTGCACCACCACGGCCATGCCCACCGTCGCCGGGTCGATGTCGTGTCGGTTCAGGTACGCCTGCACGCGGTCGGCGGACAGACTCTGCCAGCATCGGAGCACGGCGTCTGCCACCGCTTGCTCACCGCGGACATCGAGGAACGTTTCGTACTGGCCCGCCATCGACGCCGCCGCCAGATCTTCGGCCGTCGCCGACGATCGCACCGCGACGGCGACCTGCGGTTCCACATCGTCGCACAGCGTTCGATACGCCTGGCGAATCGCGTGATCGACCCCAGGCGGGAGCGAGGTCGCCGATTGGCCGCCGCAGCCTTCCAGACCAAGTCGGTACGCCTGGGTGGTCACGACAAAACCCGGCGGCACGGGCAGGCCCGCGCGCATCATCGCGCCGAGGTTCACCGCCTTGCCGCCGACCAGCGCTGTGTCCGAAGCGCCGGCCAACGGGACGACCCACGGAAAGCGCCCGACGGTCATTTGGCCGTCTTGCCCACGTAGCAACGTAGACCTCCTGTCTCGCTGCCGACGAACAGCCGACCGTGCGACACGAACGGGGCACTGGTCGACAATCCCATCTCGCCCGGCTTGTCGAGGGCGTTGAGGTAATGACGTTCCAGCACCCGGCCGTCTGTCGCGTCGATCACGGCCAGGTAGCCATCGTTACTGACGGCGTAGACCACGCTGCCGGTGAACGCAGGCCCCGCCAGCACCGGCGCCTCATCGTGCACACGGCTTCGCCAGAGAATCTCGCCTTCGTTGTTCAGGTCGAGGGCGATCACTTCGCCGTTGCGGACCGGGCAAACCGCGACGTGGTCGTGTACCGCGATCGGGCCGAGCACCGCGTCGGGCAGTTCGATCTGCCATCGTCGCTCGCCCGTGACGCGGTCCACCGCGATGACGAAACCCTCGGCGTCCGCCGCGGCGACGACGAAGTCGCTGTTGCCGCCGCCGGCCAGCGCCAGGTCGCCGGCCACGGTGATCGGCCCGATCGCCGGGTGCGGCGT
>CAYYPN010000294.1:0-3900 GCA_964473545.1 uncultured Planctomycetaceae bacterium | reverse complement strand
TTCGCCGCCCAGTCCGCCCACGGCACGATCTGCCGATCGGTCAGCTTGTCGCTGACCAGGTAACCCAGCGACAGCGTCTGGTGCATGATCGGCACGCAGGCGTGGGCGTCGAGGTCGGGTTCGGCCATCCACGTCACGGCGGACCCCAGCTCCGTTTCCAAGGCGTCGAGGATCGTCTGCCGCACCGAGCCGCGGTCGCTGAGCAGTTGGTCGAGGACCTGCGGGTCGGCGGGATTGGTGTGGGCCTGGGGGTTGGGGGGCATGTCGGCTGAAGCCGCCACGCCTCGGTCGACCGCCGGTGGCGCGGCGAGCAGTTGGTCCCATTTACCGGGGGTGACCGGCTCGACGACGTATTCATCGAAGCCCAGGCGCACCGCCCGCATGGCGTCGGGCTCATCGGCGGGCGCGGCGACGAGGATCATCTTCGCCCCCGGCGCGACCTGTCGAAGGGCCCGCACCGTCGCGTCCATGTTCGGTCGCATCGGCTCGACCCGCCCGATGACCGTGTTCACCTTGCGATGCGCCATCTCCCCCATCGCCTGCAGGTAATCGTCAACGTGAATCCCCGTCGGCAACAATGCCGCATCACCGACCACGAGGGTCGCGTCGCCATTGACCGTGTTGGCGGAAGCGGTGGTCATACCGTGTCGTCTTTCTCCGGCTCCAGGTCGTCGTCATCGCCCAACAGCATGGCGAGCTCTTCCTCGGTGAGCACGGTGTCGTCGACTTCGAAGTCCGGGGGGGCTTGCATGTCCGCTGAAGCGGACACGCCTTGGGGTTCACTTTCCGGGGGCGTGCCATTGTGTTGCCACGGCGCCAGCGGCGGGTCCTGCCCGAACGCGTAACGCCACAGGGGGAGCTTGGGGAAATACCGGTGCAGGGTCGAGGCCAGGCGGGTCGCGTCGCGCAGGGCGTCGGGTTCGACGAGCACGAGCATGGTCGGCCGACCGGGTCGACCGGCGGCGACCGCGGCCATGGCGCCGGGCGCGTCGTGCACCTCGCGCACCGACACCCCGCGCCGCTGCAACCCGTCGATCAGGTCCAGCGGCGCGTCGTGACCCGCCGGCAGCACCAGCAGGCATCGCGCCTGGTTATTGCGTTCGGCCATCGCTGTGGGTCCTGAGCCGGCCTCGGCAATCCGTTCACTTGCTCAATTCTACCACGCCGTGCGCCGTTGGCCGGTTCGTTTGAACTTCTGTTGACCTGGGCAAGCACGGAAGGCTGCATAATCCGCACAACCGTCAAAGACGGGCCTCGGGCTTCGTCATTGATTGGCCATTCGACATTCGTCATGGGTCGCCCTATGTTCGCCGGTCCATGCACCTGCTTGCCCTGGCCATTCCGTTCGCCGACCAGCCTCATCCCTGGGTGAGCTGGCTGCTGGCCGGGTCGGCGGTGGTGATCCTGGGCATCGCCAAGTCCGGGTTCGGCTCGGGCGTGGTGATCATCGCCGTGCCGATGTTCGTCTTCGCGTTCGGCGACGACTCGGCCGGGGCGATCGGGGCGCTGCTGCCCCTGCTCATCGCCGCGGACGTGCTCAGCGTCCACCACCACTTCGGCACATGGGACCGGCGGAACCTGAAAGTGCTCACCCCGGGAACCATCGCCGGGCTGGTCATCGGCGCGGCCATCATGTGGTGGCTGATGGGAATGCCGACGCTGTTCGACTTTGCCGCCGAGCGGACGAACGACCTGGGCCGGACCGAGCAACGATTGAAGATGGCGATCGGCGTGATCTGTGTGCTCTACGTGATCGGCGACCAGCTCAAGGCCCGCTTCGCCCCGACATGGCAGCTCAAGCCGACCTACGCGGCGGGATCGACGACGGGGCTGATCGCCGGGATCGTCTCGACGATCGCCCACGCCGCGGGGCCGGTGGTGACGATCTACCTGCTCGGCCAGCACATCGCCAAGCAGCGGTTCATCGGCACGGCGGTGATCTACTTCTTCACCGTCAACGTCGTGAAGCAACTGACGATCTATCCGGCGCTGGGCCTGACGCGCGTCGACACCTTGTGGGCGGGGCTGTGGCTGCTGCCGCTGGTGCCGCTGGGCACGTTCCTCGGGGCGAGGCTCAATCGCGTCATGCCCGAAAAAGCCTTCCGCATGACGATCCTCATCATCGTCGCCCTGAGCGGGATTCAACTGACGACGGGATTCGACCCGCTGGCGTGGTTGAAGTAGGGATTCGGGCTTCGTCCAACGCACCGCGCGGGCTTGCCGCTTCGCCTTCCCTTAGACGAACCCGCCCGGTCTGCGTAGAATCGGCGCGCAATGTCCGCTCAAGCTCACCACAGCCGTTTGTACTTCGACAACGCCGCGACGAGTTTTCCCAAGCCTCGGGCGGTGATGGAGGCGATGGCGCGGTATGCGACCGAACTCGGCGCCTCCCCCGGCCGGGGCAGCTACCGCGAAAGCGTCGAATCCGGGTCGCTCATCGCCCAATGCCGCTCGCGCATCTGTCGGTTGATCAACGGCCAGAGCATGGACCACGTGATCTTCACGCTCAACTGCACCGATGCGTTGAACCTGGCGATCCGCGGCGTGGTGCTGGCCGGCCGTTCGCGGCCGCAGCATATCATCACCACCGAACTCGACCACAACTCGATCCTGCGGCCGTTCAACGAGCTTTGCCGCACCGAAAACGTCACGCAGACCCGCCTGCCGGTCGATCCGAAGACCGGCCTGGTCGATCCGAACCGGGTCGAGGATGCGATTCGGCCGCAGACCTGCCTGATCGCGATGCTCCATGCGTCGAACGTCACCGGCACGATGCAGGACATCACGACGATCGGCCAGATCGCGCGCAAGCGCGGCGTGCTGTTCTGCGTCGACGCGGCCCAGAGCCTGGGCCATTACCCGATCGACGTGCAGACGATGAACATCGACCTGCTCGCCGCCCCGGGGCATAAGGGATTGCTCGGTCCGCTGGGCACGGGCGTGCTGTACATCCGCCCGGAGGTCGAGAAGCTGATGACCACCACGCGCGAAGGCGGCACCGGGTCGGTCAGCGAGCGCGACATCCAGCCGGAGTTTTTGCCCGATCGTTTTGAAGCCGGCTCGCACAACACGATCGGGATCATCGGCCTCAGCGAAGGCGTCGAATACGTGCTCACCCGCGGCGTCAACACCATCTGGGCCCACGAGCAATCGCTGATCAAGACGATGATCGAATCGCTGACCGAATGGGGTCCGATGCCGGGGCTGACGATGTACGGCCCGCCGACGGTCAAGCATCGTTGCGGCGTGTTCAGCGTCAGCCTCGACGGACTCGACCCGCACGAACTGTCGGCCATCCTCGAAAGCGAGTACAGCATCCTCACCCGCAGCGGGTTGCATTGCGCCCCCGGCGCCCACGCCGCCATCGGCTCGACCGAACGCGGCGGCACGACCCGGCTGAGCTTCGGCCCCTTCCTCCAGCCGCACGACGTGAAGTACGCCGCCGACGCGCTCGGGCAGATCTGCCATCGCATGCAAACGTCCAGCGCCCCCTCGCCGCTTGCCGCTTCGCCCGGATCCTGATCCCTCGGCCCGACCCCCTCGGCCCTTCTCCCCCGCCTCTGGTAGCATGATCGGCCATGTCGCTATGGTCCTACCTGGCAGCGGGGCGTCGGTCGCAGGGCCGCTTCGGCGTGAGCCTGACGATCGGCCTGGCGCTGACCGTGCTCACCGCCGCCGGGCAGTGGTTCGGCCTGTGGGCCGGGCTGGAGCGCGTCACGTCGGACATCCGCTGGCGCTACTTCGCCAACCAGACCCCCTCACCCAGCGACCGCATCGTCCACGTCGACATCGACGACCTTTCGATCACCCGCACCGGCCGCTGGCCCTGGCCCCGGTCGTATCTCGCCCACGTGGTCGACGAGTTGCACCGGGCCGGGGCGAAGGTGGTGGCGTTCGACT
>CAYYPN010000293.1:0-3904 GCA_964473545.1 uncultured Planctomycetaceae bacterium | reverse complement strand
GCCCGCCTGCTCGAAGCCGGCGCCCACGGCATCCTCTACCCACGATGCGATGGCCCCGACGAAGCACGCGAACTGGTACGCTGGACGAAGTTTCATCCCGAAGGCCAACGCGGCTACGACAGCACCAACCCCGACGGGCCGTACGGCCTGACCCCAGCAAGCGAATACGTCCGCGAAGCGAACGCCCAGACCTGGCTGGCGGTGCAGATCGAAGACCCCGCCGCCGCCGCGCAGGCCCGCGCCATCGCCGAAGTCCCGGGAGTCGACATGGTCTTCTTCGGACCGGCCGATTTTTCACTGCTGGCCGAGCGGCCGCTGTGCGATCTCGATGATGCGGTGACGATGCAGGCCGCCGAGCAGGTCTGCCGCGACACGCTCGCCGCCGGCAAGCGGTTCGGCACGCTGGTGTTCAACACCGACCAGGCCCGCCGCTTCGTCGACCTCGGCGCCGGGTTCATCGCCCACGGTTTCGACCTGGGCCTGCTGCGCCGCAACCTGATCCAACTGCGTGAATCGATGACCTCCCTGGGCTTTACATTCGGATAACCCACCATGGCTTACGACATCGAACGGATCGCCAACTACCACTGCAAGTGCGGCGAGAACCCCCTCTGGCTCGACTCCGCCGGGCTGTTCTTCTGGGAAGACATCCCGACGTGTCGCGTGTTTCAGTACGACCCGGCGACCGGCCAGCACCAGGTCATCCACGAGGGCGACCAGAACGTCGGCGGATTCACCTTCCAGGAAGACGGCAAGCTGCTGCTGTTCCGCGAGCGCGACATCGCCCGGCTCGACGACGAAGGCAAGGCCACGCCGATCATTGACTTTGAAGACGAAGGCGTGCCGCGGTTCAACGACGTCATGGCCGGGCCCGACGGACGCGTCCTCGCCGGCACCATGGGCAAGGACCAGCGCGGCGGGTTGTACCTCGTCGACCACGACGGCACGATCACCAACCTCTGGCGCGGCACCAACTGCTCCAACGGCATGGCGTTCACCGAAGACCTGGCCACGCTCTACTGGACCGACTCCACGGCCAAGGTGATCTACGCATGCGATTACGACCGCGCCACCGGCAAGCCGAGCAATCGCCGGACGCTCGTTGAAGTGCCGCAAGGCGAGGGTACACCCGACGGCATGACCCTCGACACCGACGGCCGACTCATCTCCACCCGCTTCGGCGGCGCGGGCGTGTTTGTCTACTCACCGCAAGGCAAGCTGATCGAGAAGATCCCCATGCCGGTGGAGAAGATCACCTCCTGCATCCTCGGCGGGCCCGCGTTGCACGACCTGTACATCACCACCGCCGGCGGCGACCCGGACAAACCCGACGGCGAAGCGGGGTCGCTCTACCGCATCCAGAACTTCGCCCAGGGCCGACCCGAGTTTCGGTCGAAGTTGCGGGTTTGATTCATCGCGAAGGGCGCGAAGGCGCAAAGACGCGAAGGGGATATCGGTTATGGACAGACTGGATTCGGGGTTGGAGGAGCTGGCGCAACAGGTGATCGGCGCCGCGATCGAGGTGCATCGTCATTTGGGGCCCGGCTTTGCCGAAGCGACGTATCAGCGAGCCCTGTCCCGAGAACTGATGTTGCGAAGCATTGCCCACAGACTCGAAGCGCCGGTTTCAATCACTTACAAAGACCAAGCCGTTGCCAAGGGGTCGATCGACATCCTGGTAGAAGAACAACTGGTCGTGGAGCTCAAGGCCGCCGAAGCGCGACCTCGACGTTACCACCGGCAAGTGTCGGCCTACCTTAAAGCAACCGGTCTCCAACTCGGCCTCATCATCAACTTCGACTGCGACACGCTCAAAGACGGCCTGGCAAGGGTCATCAACACAACCTGAAATCTTCTTCGCGCCTTTGCGCCTTTCGCGCCCTTCGCGATGATTCTGCAGGTACCTCTGCGTCGCAGTGCCTCAGCGCCCTCCGTGATTATCACGCCTTCCCGCAGCACTGTTTGTACTTTTTGCCGGACCCGCAGGGGCAGGGATCGTTGCGGCCGACTTTCTCCTGGCTGCGCACGATCGTCTGCGTGACGTGGCCTTGTGAGCCGGCGCGGTTGGCCGCGTCGAGGTCGGCCTGCTGTTCGGCGGTGCCGCCGCCGGACACGCCCATCGAGTCCTGCGTCTGGTGATGGGCCTCCTGCTGGGCGTAGGCGTTGCGCATCTGCACGTTGGCCGACAGCTTGGCGCGGAAGACCAGGTCGCTGACCTTGCCGCGGACGAGCTTGAGCATCTCCTGGAACATGCGCGAGCCTTCGCGCTTGTACTCGATCTTCGGATCGCGCTCGCCCATCGCCCGCAGACCGATCGAGTCCTTGAGCTGGTCCATCGCGTACAGATGGTCCTTCCACGTCTGGTCGAGAATCTGCAGGAGGACGTACTGTTCCAGTTGCGTCAGCTCACGCCGCAGGACGAGCTTCGCCTGCTCGCGCAGATACGCCTGGCGGTCCGCCGCCCCGGCCAGCGCCTCGGCATCCAACGCAACGCCCCACCGCTGCCGGAAGGTTTCGATCAACTGCTCATCCGGTTGGTCGGCGGCATCGGCGACCCACTGGTCAAGCTTCTCGCCGTTCCACGCGTGGGCCTCGGCTTTGAGCTGCTCGTAGATCTGGTCGCCGGTCATGCGGGTAACCGATTGCGAATCCCAGCCCAGGTCGAACCGCTGGTTGGCCCAGCGGGCAAGCTGATCCGCCGCCCACGCGCCGCCTTCGGTTCCCTGCTGGCTGGCACCGACGGCCATCTCCATGACAAACCGAACCGGGTACTCGATCTCGCGCAGCTCGTAACGTTCGACCGCCTTGCCGTAGATCGCTTCGGCCACGCGCTGCTGGGCGTCGGTCGGCGACTCGCCGCGGGTCGGACGAAACTCGTCCTTGTCCAGTTCCAGGTCGAACTTGTCCCGGGCCCAGGCGACCAGTTCGTTGACCGCGTAGTCCGGCTCGTAAAACTTGGCCAGCGATTCGAGGCTGCGGCGGTCGATCTGTTCGTGAGCCGCGGCGGTCAGACGATCGGCCACGTCGTGGAAGTTCGACTCGCGAATCTGCGACTGCTTGAGATCCACGCCGAACCGGCTCATCGCCCAACTCGCCAGGCCCTTCGTGTCCCAGTCCTCGGCCGGCGATTCGTCGGACATGTATTCGCCAAGCGAGTTCTCGATTTCCTGTCGGACGTCGGCCTTGGCGTCGGAGCGGATCCTGCCCTCGACGTCATCGAGGCTGTCGCCGCGCAGTTTGGCCGGCTCGATGTTGGCGTTGATGATCGATCGCAGGGCGCCGGCGACCTGTTCGGGCACGTAGTCCCGATCGAGGAACCGGGCCACCGCGTCTTCGATCGTCTCGGCGATGTACTCGAAGATCAGCTCCTTGATGCCCGTGCCTTCGAGCACGGTCTGGCGTGTGCCGTAGAAGCTGTTGCGCTGATACTCCATGACCTCGTCGTATTCGAGCAGGCTCTTGCGCGACTGGAAGTTGCGTTCCTCGACCTTGCGCTGGGCCTTCTCGACGGAGCGGGTGATCCAGCGGTGCTCGATCGCGTCGTCTTCGGCCATGCCCAGGGCGCCCAGCGCTTTCATGGTCGTCTTGCCGGCGAACATCTTCATCAGGTCGTCTTCCATGCTGATGAAGAAGCGTGAGGAGCCGGGGTCGCCCTGGCGGCCGGCGCGGCCGCGGAGCTGGTCGTCGATGCGGCGCGCCTCGTGGCGTTCGGTGCCGATGATGTGCAACCCGCCGAGGTCGGCCACGCCCTTGCCCAGGCGGATGTCGGTGCCGCGGCCGGCCATGTTGGTCGAGATCGTGACGGACCCGACCTTGCGGCCGCGCTTGTCGGTGATCTGCTGGCCGGCGTTGGCGAAGATGTGCGCCTCGCGCTCGTGCTGCTTGGCGTTGAGGATCTCGTGCT
>CAYYPN010000292.1:0-3905 GCA_964473545.1 uncultured Planctomycetaceae bacterium | reverse complement strand
GGCGCTGGCCGACGCCGGCGGCGCCGCTGATGCTGGATTTCAAGGCCATCATGTTGTCCGCCGCCACAGCGCGGTTGCGCTCCATCGCGGCCAGTTCCACGTCCTCTTCGGCAAGGAACGACGTGTACGGGGTGAGGATGCCGTACCGTTTGCTCAACTCGACCAGTTCGTTGACGAGCTCCTCGTTCTCACCATGCAGGTCGATCTGGTTGATGATGTCGCCGACGCGCCGCACGGCCCACAGGCGTTCGACGAAGGCGTAAGCCGACCCGTCGCTGGCCGAGGCGAGCGTGCCGTCGTAGGTGAAGGTGCGCCGGTCGCCGGCGAGTTGGCCGGTGACCTTGATCCGCGTCGAACCGGAGTCAGTGTAACGACCGACCCACACGAGTTGCCCGCCTTCGAACAGGTCCGGCAGGTCGGTCGGGTAGGCGCGGTTGACTTTCGTGCCGGCCAGGTCGATCGCCAGGTCACTGAGCACGGGCGCGGTGATGCGGCTGTAGAAGCGGCTGACCGCGGCTTCGATGTTCTCATCGGGCTGGACGTACTCGCTGACGCCGCCGTTGTTGCTGCTGATGCGGTCGAGCAGGCGGGCGTTGACGTCATGGCCGACGCCGAACACGATCACGCGCGCGCCGACCCGGTTGGTGTTCTGACAATTCTCCGCGATCTTCGCTTCGTTCTGCTCGCCCGCGGTGGGCAGGCCGTCGGTGAGAAACAGCACGTAGCTGGGCCGATCGTGGTCGCCAAGCATGTCCATGGCGGTGGTCAGAGCGGCGTTGATGTCGGTGGATCCGCCGTCGCGCAGGTTGTTGATGAACGCCAGGGCCTCGTCGCGCGTGTGGTTGTCGTAACGCTGCAACTCCTGCTTGAACGTCTGCACGTGCGAGTCGTAAGCGATGACGTTGAACGTGTCGCCTTCGTTGAGGTTACGGACGACGAATGCGGCGGCCTTGCGGGCCTGGTCGATCTTGTGGCCGGACATGGACCCGGATTTGTCGAGGACGAAGATGACACTCTTGGCCGCGGGCTTGCGGTCGGGCTGGGTGAACCCCGGCGAAGCCAGCAGCATGAAATAGCCGTCCTCGCTCTTGTCCGGGCGATAGCTCAGCAGCGTCGCGCCGATGTCCGAATCATCGACGGTGTACATCAGCCGCATGTCGCCGGTCGGTTGCACGTCGCGCAGGTCGAGCTTGACGGTCGCCTCGCCGTCGCCCTGGCGGGTGAGGGTCGGATCATGCGTGGGGCTGTAGATGCTCTTGATCGGGGCCTTGCTCTGGATGCGCAGGTTGCAGGTGAATTGATCGATCGGCTTGGCAGCGACGCGATGCGTGCCGAGGGGGTAGGTAAAGTCGATCACGTCCCGATCGCGCTGACACACTTGCGTGTAACGCAGGGTAACCGTGCAATCGCTTCCGGCGTCGATGGGGAAGACGCTGGTCTTGAACAGGCCGCGGCCGACATACTCGAGCAGGGCCGGGTCCTTCTTCTTCCGCACGATGTCTTCGTAGATGCGCCGCGCCTCGTCGGCATCGAGGAGCTTGCCGGGCATTTCCTTGCCGTTGACCAGCAGGGTCATCGACTGCACGCCGCCCTCGGCCGGCAGCGGAAAGAAGTACTCAGCCTCGATCGTCGAGCGCGTGGGATTATGAAACGTCTGCGACACCTGGACCTCGGCAACCTGGTCGCGGATCGACGCATCGACCGCCACCTGTTTGACTTCGTAGCGGCCGGTGAGCTGAATCGATTCGCGTTGGTCGACGATCACGCCCTGGGCGAAGAGCGCGGATGACATGGTAAAAACAAACAGAGGCAGCACGAGTAAGCAGCGACGGGTCATGGTCGGTCCCTTTCATCTTGTTTCATGAAATAAAGACGCACGGGCTGGCGTGAAGTTCAACGTGCTGGCCAAATTCATCCTCGATCATTAGAATCGCCGTCCCGCCTGCCGATTTCGCCCCGCGACACGAAGGAGGATCCATGGCCATTCGCGGCGCATTCAAGCGCATTGCCACGATCAAGAGCGCCGACGATTTTCTCGCGGCACTGGATGACCTGAGCATCACCTTGCCGTTCGACGTGGAGATGGAATCCGGCGACGACGCCCCGCTGGCCAGGCCCACCACGGCCGGCAACCTGGCCATCGGCAATCGCTGGTGCATCCACCCCATGGAAGGCTGGGACGCGACCACCGACGGCCGCCCCACCGAAAACGGTATCCGCCGCTGGCAACGGTTCGGTCTGTCGGGCGCCAAGCTCATCTGGGGCGGCGAAGCCGTAGCCGTGCGACCGGACGGCCGAGCCAATCCCAACCAGCTCATGCTCAACGCCGACACGAAAGCCGACATCGCCGCGCTCCGCCAGACGCTCGTCGATCATCACATCCAGGCGACCGGCTCGGACAACGGGCTCGTCGTCGGCCTGCAACTCACGCACTCGGGTCGCTTCTGTCGGCCCAACCGCAAGGACCGGCTTGAATCGCGCCTCGCGTATCACCATCCCCTGCTCGATCCGCGGTTCGGCGTCGATCCGGCCGGCCCGATCATGAGCGACGATGATGTGAAAGACCTGATCGACTGCTACATCCGCGCGGCCAAACTCGCCGCGGAGATCGGCTACGACTTCGTCGACATCAAGCACTGCCACGGCTACCTGCTGCACGAGTTCCTGTCAGCCTACGATCGGCCGGGCGAGTTCGGCGGGTCGTTCGAAAACCGCACCGCGGTTCTGCGGCGCGTGACCGAGGGGATCCGCGCCGAAGCGCCGGGCCTGGCGATCGGCGTGCGGCTGAGCGCGTTCGACATGCCGCCGTTCAAGCCCGATCCCGAACGGACCGAGGGTGTGAAACTCGGACCGGGCATCGTGGATGACTGGCAGGCCCCCTACCCCGGGTTCGGATGCAACCGCGACAACCCGCTGGAGATCGACCTGACGGAGCCGCGCCTGTTCATGACGTTGCTGCGGGAGTTGGGGATCAGCCTGGTGAACCTGTCGGCGGGGTCGCCTTACTACAACCCACATATCCAGCGGCCCGCGCTGTATCCGCCGAGCGACGGTTACCAGCCGCCGGAGGATCCGTTGATCGGTGTGGCGCGGCAGATGGCGGCGGTGCGTCAACTCAAGACCGAGTTCGACGACCTGTGCCTGGTCGGCAGCGGGTACACGTACCTGCAGGAATACCTGCCGAACGTCGCCCAGGCGGCGGTGCGCGACGGGTGGACTGACAGCATCGGCATCGGGCGGATGGTGCTGAGCTATCCCGACCTGCCGCAGGACACGCTGACGGGCAAGCCGTTCGATCGCAAGCGGGTCTGCCGCACGTTCAGCGACTGCACGACCGCGCCGCGCAACGGGATCGTCAGCGGCTGTTACCCGCTCGACCCGTACTACAAGAACAGCGAGCAGGCCGAGGCGCTGAAGCAGATCAAGTCGGGCAAGTGATCGTGTCGGTCAACGGACGCTTATGAATAACGATCGGCGCGCCGGCGTCGCGTAGCGACGCGGCTATCGCATGATGGCATAGCTTACGGCGTGTTGCCGGTGTCCTTGGCGCGTTCGGCGATGGCGCGGAAGTAGGCTTCGACCTGTTCACGGTAGACGGTGGGGACGCTTTCACGTTGACCTTCCATGAGGTCTTTGGCGTCGCGGGCCGGGAGGTTGCCCCATTCGCCGCCGCGATCGTTGACCGTGTCCTTGAGCTGGTAAGCCATGGCCGGTGCGGTGGCGGCGGCGCCCATGCCGCCGGGGCTGGTCCCTTCGGCGAGGGGCGCGCCGGGGGTGGTGCTGGGCGTCATGCTCTGGCCCATGGCCATGCCCGGCTGGGCGCTCATGGCCATGCGCGCGTCGGCGATGGCCTGGGCCTGCGCGGCGGCGGCGGCCTGCATGGACTGACCGGCCGGGCTGGGGGC